>DAINRK010000118.1:0-10291 GCA_036741855.1 Anaerolineales bacterium | reverse complement strand
ATATAGAACCAATAATCGCATGCGAGCAAGACGTAATTGTGAGCCACTGGTCAGTGGATAGGGTCTACCGGGCATCAGTTGTTCTTCATTCAGCCATGTGCCATTTCTGCTGGAAAGATCGATTACTTCATATCCATGGTCGGCCCGTCGAATCATCGCGTGCTGTTTCGAGAGCCCCAGCTGATAGGCGCCCAATTTTGCAAGATCAAGAAAGGCTTGTGTTGTCCCATCATCCTCTACCTTGCGGCCGATCACGAATTCTTTTTCGGAGGATAAAAAAACAGGCTCAGAGGTGCCCGCTAAATACATGGCAATTCCACCGACTGGGGTCAATGCTTCATCAATGAGCAATTCTCCCATTCGCTCCATGACTCTCGTTTGCACCTCGGTGGTCCTGGTTATCGCTGTCTCATCCATGGGATAGGTCTCTAGCGATGCGCCACAGTGTTTGCAAACAATGGCTTCCAGTTCATTTTTCTGCTTGCAGATAGGGCAAAATTTCTCAAAAATGTCCAAATTATTTCTCCTGAACGATGAGGCCTCTGAAAATCAGGCTCTTCCTTAAATCTTACACCAAGCAATTTAGATTTACAACAAGGAAAAAAGGCAAATCCATTTTAAATGCTTTAAAATGCAAAAGATTTAACAAATCGGCAAGGAGAAGAGCCATTAGTTCGAGAATATGCCGGTCCTGGCTTAATTGACAGGTCGCACTTTGCGTAGCTTGACAGTGATTTTACCTAATTTATGAGCCTGGTATCCAATTGATTCATTCTTGCCCAAACGCGATTTTTCTTGTATGCTTGCTATGAATTATGTAGGCTGGCGGATCGAGAGAATGTCGTGAGAAGCTATAAGTGGTTTCGGCTGATTACCAGTTTCATGTTGATGGCAATGTCCCTCAACGCCTGTATCTTTTCAGTTGAAGTTTTATCCGTAGGAACTCCTACCTCACCTCCACCGAATGAACCATCTCTTCCGCCAACCGCAACACAGACTCCAGTTCCAATTACCCTTATCCCTCCTTCTGCCACTCCTACACTTATATTGATCCGAGACAATACGCTTTCAATGCTCGAGATTTTCATGAATGTCGGAGGTGGCGAACTTTTACGCAGTGTAGCATTCACACCTGATAGCGCCGTCCTGGCCACGGCGGGAGGTAATGTCGAAGATTTTACTATCCACTTATGGGATGTGGCAAGCGGTGAGTCCATAGGCCAATTGGATGGGCACGCAGGTATCGTCTGGGGAGTGACTTTCTCGCCCGATGGTCAGATGCTTGCTTCTGTCTCAAGCGATAAAACAGCGAAGATCTGGGATTGGCGTAATCGAAGTCTGCTCAAGTCGCTGGATTTGGCGGGCGAGGTGGTCAGTGTAAGCTTTTCGCCAAATGGGCAGATTCTGGCTGTGGGAGGAGTCGATGAGCCGCTGGGTGATCTGCAGAACGCCTCAATTTGGACCTTTTTCGTGGACTCCTGGACTCCTTTGCTAAAATTCCCGGAGTATTGGAATATCACCGCCCTGGCATATTCGCCTGATGGCAGGTTTCTCGTCGGCGGTGGGACCTCGCGTAACGTCCAGGTGTGGCGAACAAGCGATGGCACTTCCCTTTACATGCTCAGCCATCCTCATCAGGTTTTAGATGTGGCGGTCTCACCCGACGGTTCCACTGCTGCAACGGCGACCTGCCAGATCACTTTGGGCGAGGAATGTACTGAAGGAGCGGTATGGCTGTGGAATCTTTCCAATGGGAGATTGATCGATAAGGATAAGCTTCGACATTTTCCTAATGTCGTGGAAAGCGTTGCATTCTCTGAGGATGGTTCGGCTTTGATCGCCGCCTCTCGCGATGGGACTCTGCGAGTCTATGCCACCTCGAATTATCAGGAGCTGTTCGAAGCCACGCCTCCTGGCGGGAACGGCATCCTGGCGTTATCACCAGATGGCGGACTGCTCGCTACAGGCGGCGCGAATGGTGCAGTACACCTTTGGAAAGTTGTGTACCACCCCTAAGCGAAATTCACACCCCTTGCTGTATCTTTAAGCGGCTCGTCCTTTTGCCAAACCAGATTCGGCAAGAACTAAACCAATTAAGATTACGATCAGAAAAACGAACTGGAGACCGGCGAAAAGATTGCTCCCCAGAAAACCAGTTAGAACAGCAAGAAAGGCGGCAATATACTTCAAGGTAACGCCAGGGATTCCCGAAGCCCTTCGAAAGATGGCAGTTCCCAGCAGGTACAAGCCAACACCACTTCCAAAGGCAAACGCATGGGCAGGGTCGAGTTGGGTCGTCAGATGCTCCAGGGATGATTTGATGCCAGTTGCCAGCAGGATGATGCCAAAAAGCATGGGGACAAACGCATAGAAATAAGCGCCCAATGCCTGTTGCAACTGTTCCGTGTTCGGTCGAGCGAGCATGTGGGAGCGCGCGACTTCGTCATCCCGCGCAAAATAAATCCACCATAAGGCTGCCGAAAGGATCAGGCCTAACACGGCTGCCAGAATGAACCGTGGATCCAATATCGTCCCGCCTGCCCCGATCGCAATAATCGATTCGCCAAGCGCCACCAAAAGCAGTAGTCCGTGCCGTTCAACAAAATGGCTGACCCGAATCTCAAACCGGAGTCCCGTCCCGAAAAATGAAGTTACGACGTGAAAGAGGATGGCGAAGATCCAGAGCCAGTATCGAACAGACCCATCGAGGAATCCCGCAATAATCACCGTGACAGCCGAGAGGAAATTCATTGGCACGAAGCGAGCTACTTTCAAGCCGACCGCGCGCACATACATAAAGCTATGTACAATAATGACTATCAAATACCCGATACCAAATACTACACCGGTGTTACCGAAAGCATTGGGAATCGCCAACGCACAAATCAAAAATGCTGCCATTCCGGCAATGAGCAAAAGCTGACGACTCGGTGTCACCGGCGGAACACTATTCGTCAACCAGACGTATCCACCATACATCCAAAATAAAACAATGAATATCAGAAAGGATTGCAGCAAACTTTCCCAGGATAAAGAGGCGGATAACAGAGCGGTTAATTGGGTAATGGTAAAAACAAAGACCAGATCAAAAAAAAGCTCAAGGGTTGTAACACTTGATGTTTCTCCCGCCAGATCCTGGTGTTTATTTGAATTAGCTTTTTTTGGCATACATCTCCATCCAATTCACCATATTTATATCAATCGATGTCGAAACACGCTCAACGAGTGGAAGCATCATCCAGCGGTTCATAACCTAACTCAGCGCGTGCATTCGTGATATCCCAGAAGACTCCCTTGTTGTTCGAAACGCCATAGTAAATTCCAAAAACTACGTTCGCAGTTAGACTCTTCTCCACCAGTTGGATTAAGTCGCGATGACTAAGCCAAACTTTTCTAAGGTGTGCGTTTGAGGTTGGGTCGTCATTCGCTGACACGGCGCCAATCCGGAGGCAGATCGCTTCTATTCCCCAGCGCGCACAATAATAGCGCGCTACGGCTTCGCCAAAGGCTTTACTTACTCCATAATCACTGTCTGGGCGAATCGGATCTTGTATTGAAATTTTTGGCGGCTCTGGCTGGGTGTGCAAATGCAGGTTTGGTTCGAACCCTTCATAGGCTCCGGTCACATGATTCGAGCTGGCAAAGATCACCTTTTTCACCTGGAATTCGCGCGCGGCTTCGAAGACATTTCGCGTCCCCATAATATTTGCCACCAGCACCGACTCCCAACTGGCAGTCACGCTGGCATCGCCAGCCAGATGGATGATGCAATCCAATGGGCTGAACTGCTCGACGACTTGAGCTACCTGCCTATATTCGGCGATGTTTGCGGATGAAATGCGATCCGAAAGCGGACTGACACGATCCAAGCCATACAAGTCATGATCATCCTGCATCGCGGTTCGCAGAATTCTGCCGATTGTCCCATTGATCCCTGTAATCAGTATTCGCAATCGAGTCATATCACCTCGCTAATATCACTGAACATCTTGACTTAGAATATATGTTCTAATATAATCTGAAAACTACAGAAAAACTTTCACATCCTGGCTACCCTTAGATATTATGAGCCGAACAGATTTAGCAGCCAAGGAACAGCATACAAATTATTGTAATTCATTCTGGTTGTTGTTCGGGCTAAGGGACGGTACATAGGCCTATTGAAACTCTTCCAATCAATCACACACAAGAATAATGAAATAGCTCTAACAATTTAAGAGAATATCAGAATGAACAGACCACAATATACCTGGTTCATCATTTTTACTCTGGTGGTCATACTTGCCTGCTCGAGCACTGATCCACGCACGCTTCCAAATAGACCCGCGCTATTTGGTTCATCTTCAACAGGAAATTCACAAGTTACCACAACTAGATTGCGCGTGATGCCTGTCGCAAACGTAACATCAGTCTCGCTTCCTCTTCAGATCGACTCGATGCGCGCGCGTGACTATCCTGGCAGTGACATTGTGATCGAAGCGACTCTAGATCCCGGCGCGAACTATAGCCGCTACTACGTCTCCTATCTTTCTGATGGATTAAAAATTTACGCGCTAATGACAGTTCCAAATGGGCAAAAGCCGTCCACTGGTTGGCCTGTCATCATCTTCAATCATGGATATATTCCACCGGCTGTGTACAGAACAACTGAAAGATATATTGCTTACGTCGATCAAATCGCAAGCAGTGGCTATATTGTCTTCAAGTCAGATTATCGTGGGCACGATAGGTCCGAAGGCGCTGCAGGTGGCGTCTACACCGCGCCCAATTATTCCATCGACGTGCTCAATGCGGTCGCATCGATGAAACGGTATCCGGATGCAGATCCGAACCGGATCGGCATGTGGGGACACTCCATGGGCGGTTACATTACCCTTCGTTCGATGGTTGTATCTCAGGATATCAAGATCGGTGTGATCTGGGCGGGAGTTGTCGCTCGCTATCCAGACCTCTTTACGCGCTGGAATCCGGGCGCATATACCTCACCTGCAGCACCAGGGTCATGGGTTGATTCGCTGCAGCAGTCCTATGGGACAGTGGACCAAAATCCCGAATTCTGGAATTCTATATCCGCAAACGCCTATGTGCGCGACCTCAACAGGCCTATTCAATTACACCATGGTACAGCAGATCATGATGTACCCTGGGAGTTCTCACAAATGCTCTATGATGAATTGCTGGAAGCCAATCAGGTTGCCGAGTTTTATACATATGAAGGCGATAACCATAACATTTCGAATTCTTTCAGCCTGGCAATGCAGCGTACGATCGAATTCTTTGACCGATACTTAAAAACTGACTAAGATCATCTTCAAAGCAACACAAATAATCAGTAAAGGATTGCCTTGCACAACGTGGCCCCGGTATTCACTTAGGGGATATTCTCCCGTACATTACATTCATCGCTGGACACTTCCCCCCTGCTCACTGTATACTCCCCTTATGCCCTCCATTGAAGTCGTTAATCTACAAAAGACATTTCAAACCAAGCGAAAAGCCGCAGGGATAAGTGGCTCGGTGCGGTCACTCTTCAAGCCTGAATATAGTTCCATCGAAGCGGTGCGAGGACTTACCTTTCAGATGGAGGCGGGTGAACTGCTCGGCTTCATCGGTCCAAACGGAGCGGGCAAATCCACCACAATCAAAATACTCACGGGCATCCTGCATCCCTCAGGCGGTGAGGCAAAAGTGCTTGGTTTTGTGCCGTGGAAGGATCGGCAAAAACTTGCGTATCATATTGGGACGGTTTTCGGTCAGCGGCCGCAGCTTTGGTATCACCTGCCTGCCATCGACACGTTCACGCTCTTCGGGAAAATATTCGAGATGGACGACCGCGAAACAAAGACGCGTATCGGTCAACTTGCTGAGGCATTTGAGATTCAGGATTTGTTGGAGACTCCCGTTCGCAAACTTTCTCTTGGACAACGGATGAGATGTGAAGTGGCCGCCTCGCTCCTTCACCGCCCAAAGCTGATCCTGCTCGATGAGCCGTCAATCGGCCTGGACGTGGTTGCCAAACAGCGCATCAGGGACGCGATCCGTGAAATGGCGCAGCTTGAAAATGTGGGTGTGTTACTCACCTCTCACGACGCTGGCGATCTCGAAGCGTTATGCAGGCGTGTGATCGTCATTAATCATGGTCAGATCGTTTATGAAGATAAAGTGTCGAACCTTAAACGTAAGTTCCTCACCTCCAAATTAGTGGAAGTGAGATATGGCGAAGAAGTTCCTAAGACTTTTAAGGTGGATGGCACGGAATTGTTGAAGACAGGCAAACACGGAGTCAAACTCAGATTTGACACACGCGCGACTCCTGTTGAGCAGGTGTTGTCTCATCTCACTGATGCTGGCAGTGTAGTAGACATAACCATCTCCGACCCCCCGCTCGAAGAGGTCATCGCGAAGATATATCAGACACAAGATGTAGTTGCGAAAGAGCGATAGCGAGCGTGAAATTCCCTTCATAAGTCGGGATTGTTTCCCGAAGGCTCGCATATAGTAGAGAGTACCTACATCCAAAAATATAGTAGTCAGCAATTCCTGTACAAGAAATATGATTAAGCCAAATTTTCAAACGATCAGTTCATAAAACCTGTTGAGGATATATGTCATCATTTCCAATTGCCCCAAAACGACCCTACGAAATCACACAACACGGCGAGACCCGAGTTGATAATTATTTCTGGCTACGTTATCGTGAAGACCCCGAAGTGTTGAAATATCTGACTGCCCAAAATGATTTTCTCGACGAGGTCATGGGGCATACAAAGTCATTACGGGAGGAACTATTCTCCGAGCTGAAAGGTCGCATCAAGGAAACGGATTCAACTGTCCCTGAGAAAAGAGGTGAATATTTTTATTACACACGCACGGAGGAAGGGAAACAATATCCAATCTTTTGCCGCAAAAAAGATTCGCCTGAGAGTCAGGAAGAAAATCTGCTTGACCAAAACGAATTGGCAGATGGGAAAATCTTTTGCAGTGTCAGCGCCTTCAGCGTCAGCCCGGATGGAAGTAAACTCGCCTATGGTCTGGATGTGGAAGGCAATGAGGTGTACATCATTTACATCAAGAATTTAGAGAACGGCGTGTATTACCCTGGAGCAATCGAAAATACATTCGGCAGTGTTTACGTTCGTACAGGGATCGAGTGGACAAATGATAGCGAGAGCATATTTTATGTAACGCTGGATTCAGCACAACGGCCCTATAAATTGTTTCAACATAAGATCGGTACAGACCCATCACAAGATGTGATGATCTTTCACGAGGTAGATAACAGCTTCTATCTTTATTTCCACAAATCGCGCGATGATGCCTATATTTTTACGGACCATCACAGCACGCTGACTTCCGAGATGAGGTTCATATCTGCAGACCAGCCCGATGGTGAGTTGAAGCCGATTTCACCGCGCAAAGATGGAGTTGAATACTTTGCGGCATATCAGAATGGGTATTTCTTTATTGCAACGAATGAGAATGCACAAAATTTCAAACTAATGAAAACGTCTGTTGCAGATCTGGAAAGGGAACACTGGCAGGAAATTATCCCGCATCGCCCGGACGTGATGATCGAATGGATTGACACCTTCAAAGATTATCTCGTGCTGTATGAGCGCAGGGATGGGTTAAAGCAAATCCGTATCAGCACGAACGATGGGAAGAATAATGCGCGTTATGTCAATTTCCCCGAAGAAGATTATTACTTTGACATCGAGCCAAATCCTGAATACGAAACAAACATATTGCGTTTTAAGTATTCATCCTTGATTACACCCTTCTCGATCATTGATTATCATATGGATTCAGGTGAATGGGAATTGAAAAAAGTGGACGAGATTCCCAGCGGATACGATAAGTCACAATTTATCTCCAAACGCATCCATGCGACTGCTCCGGATGGAAAACAGATTCCCATTTCCATCGCCTATAAAAAAGATCTCAAGATGGACGGAAGCAACCCAACGCTCCTACATGGATATGGGGCCTATGGCGCTGTGCTGGATGCGGAATTCACACCGAATCGACTCTGCCTGCTGAACCGTGGGTTTATCTATGCCATTGCACATATTCGTGGCGGCTCCGATTTAGGCCGTGCCTGGTACGAAAGTGGAAAGGTTCTACAAAAGAAGAACTCCTTTACTGACTTCATTGCCTGCGCGGAGCATCTTATCAAGGAAGGGTATACATCAACCGAAAACCTTGCCATTTACGGTGTATCTGCAGGCGGATTGCTCGTCAACGCCAGCATGGTCATGCGACCAGATCTGTTCAAAGCAGTCATTGGTCGCGTGCCATTTGTGGATGTCATCAATTCCATCAGCGACCCAAGCATTCCACTTACCACGCTCGAGTATGATGAATGGGGAAACACAGCGATCAAGGATCATTATGATTATATGAAGTCCTACTCACCGTATGACAACATCCGAGCAACCGCATATCCTCATCTCTTGTTGATAGGCGGGCTCAACGACCCGCGCGTTCCTTATTGGGAGCCAGCCAAGTTTGCCGCGAAGCTTCTTGAACTCAGAACGGACAACAACCTGCTTTTGCTGAAGACCAATCTGCATGCGGGTCACGCGGGCGCATCAGGCCGTTATGACTTTTTGAGAGATGTAGCTTTTGAATATGCGTTTCTGATTGATAGGTTATTAACAGGCAACAATCAATTTCACGAAGGCGACTGAATGTATAATTCTATTTATACAATTTGATAGTAGCAGGAGAGAGAATATGGATCGTTATCTTGTCGAATCACCGCATGACGCTGGCGACTGTGATGCCATTATCAGGGAAATTCACGCGGCAGGCTATCTGCATCACTTTGAATGGGGCTGTCATGATGGTGCGCATTGCGGCTGGGCCATCATCGAAACAGATAACAGAGACCATGCAAGACAGATTGTCCCGTGGAGAATACGAGACAAAGCACGCATTGTAAAGCTGGAAAAATTCGGAAAGAAAAACAATCCCGATCGCGAACCGTAATCTTTGCGATTGAAATCAAAAAGACCCTAAAGTTCTGGCGAACCTTTTAGGGCCTTTTTGATTGGATTCATTTACGCTGGCTGTTGTGCGGCTTTCGCAACTACATCCTCCAGCATCTTCGTCGTCATCGATTTTGGACGTTCAATTGGCTGACCTAGCGCCCGCGCCCAAATGTAATTGGCAGTGACACCCAAGGCGCGTCCTACACCAAACAATACAGTATAGAAATCGAACTCGCGCACCCCGTAGTAATATTGCAGCGTGCCAGAGATTGCATCCACATTCGGCGCTGGGCTTTTTGCCTTCCCCTGTTCTTTAAGGACGGTTGGCACAACATCCAATACCATATCAGCCAGGCGGAGAAGTTCATCGTCGGGGAAGCGCTTCTTCGCAAATTCCATCTGAGTGACAAAACGTGGATCAATAACGCGCAGAACGCCATGTCCGTAACCAGGGATCACATGCCCACTGTTCAGTGTGTCCCATGCAAATTTATAGAGATCATCCCGTGATGGCACGCCGCCAAACTGTTTGTGGACATCCAAAAGCCATGCGAGACTCTCCTGATTTGCAAGGCCATGCAGTGGTCCGGCAAGAGCGTTAAGTCCACCAGAAAAAGCGTAGTAAACATCTGAAAGCGTGGAACCAACCAAATGCGTCGCGTGAGCCGAGGCGTTGCCAGATTCGTGGTCACTATGAATGATGAAGTAGAGGCGCATCAGATCAGCATATTCCTTTTTGTTGGCGACCTTCATCATCCGTGCAAAGTTCATGCCATAATCCTGCTTGGCATTGTATTTGGGCTTGCTTGTTTCCCCAAAGTATTTCATTCGATAAATGAACGCAGCGATCAAAGATAATTTTGCTGTCAAGTTGAGGCTATCCTCAAGAGCTGCATCCCAGTAAGCGTCCCTCTTCATGCTGTGATATTTGCGTGTGAAGACCGATTCATTCTGTAAAGCCAGCACCGCCTGCGAAAGGAGAGTCATTGGATGAGTCTCTTTCGGCATGGATTTGAGCATTTTGAACACATAATCTGGAACTGTGGCACGTTTTGCCCACTCGGCTTCCACCTCTAATGCCTGTTCTTTCGTCGGAACCTCGCCAACGATCAAAAGATAATATAAGCCACCGACCATTGGCATTTTTCCACCCCGCGCTTTAGGCAGTGCTTTCAAGACTTCGGGGATGGTCATCCCACGAAAACGGATGCCCTCAGCCGGATCCACGTAAGATATATCCGTCAACAAAGATTTGGTATCTCGCATCCCACCTACGACTTCACCAACTGTCACAGTAT
>DAINRK010000117.1:2816-10319 GCA_036741855.1 Anaerolineales bacterium | reverse complement strand
ATATTAAACTGTTACAAACTTTGGTCAATTTTGATGTCATGAAGTGGCTCCAGTGAAGAATAATCCAGCCAGTTCGGGCATCATGTCTCCAGTTGTAAATATAGGTATGTATAAGGCGAAGCATTCAGCGATTCCTGCCCAAAAGTGTACTGAAACGAAGTTATGGAAATAAATGAATACAGTCGGGTCATCGTTCAATAGCTTCCACGGCCGCGTGCGATTAGCGTTCAGCCTAATGAGACGGCTTCCTTCGCTTATCAAGAGATCATTTGCTTATGTAAGAGAGCATGGACTAAAAGCCTTTTGGGTGCGGTTAAAAGAACGTATCGCCAGTGAAATTGTTCAAAGTCTTTACAAACCTTCTCCGGATTTATTCGAAAGTCTATACCATTCATTCAATGGGGCAAGGAATCAGGACAACCCAGAGTATGTGCCGATTGTAGAAGCTGAATTTCCCATTGAACAAGCGCCGGTTAAACTGATCGCTTTCTATTTACCTCAGTTTCATCCTATTCCTGAAAACGATAAGTGGTGGGGCAAGGGTTTTACAGAGTGGACAAACGTTTCGAAAGCCGTGCCCCAGTTCGTCGATCATTATCAGCCGCGTCTCCCTGGAGAATTAGGGTTTTATGATCTGAGAGTTCCAGAAGTTCAAAAACGGCAAATTGAATTGGCCAGAAAATATGGTATCTATGGATTTGCATTTTATTACTACTGGTTTGGCGGGAAACGCCTCCTCGAAAGGCCAATCGATATGTTCTTCTCAAATAAGGAAAACAATTTTCCTTTTTGTATTTTCTGGGCGAACGAAAACTGGACGCGACGCTGGGATGGAAAGGAAAGTGATATCCTAATTGCCCAGGATCACTCGCCAGAAAGTGATTTCGCATTCATTAGGGATATCGCACCGTACATGGAGGATGAACGATATATCCGCATCGATGGCAAACCTGTATTGTTAGTGTATCGAGCACAATTACTCCCCGAACCAAGGGAAACAGCCGGGCGCTGGCGAAAATATTGTCGCGAGGCGGGAATAGGAGAAATCTATCTCGTCGCGGGTCAGGTTTATGGCTTTGATGATCCCCGCGTAGTAGGATTTGATGCTGCAATCGAATTTCCTCCGCATAACATCAAGATCAAACGAATTAATGATTCGATCCAAATTCTGAATCCTGCCTACCAGGGACATATTTTTGACTACAAGGATTTTGCAAGTTTTTATGCAAATAAACCAGAAGAATATCAATATGAACTTTTCAAGACCGTATCCCCAAGTTGGGATAATGAGCCCAGAATGCCGGGGAGGAGTTTAATTGTTTTACACTCGACTCCTCGTATTTACCAACAGTGGCTTAAGAAAGCCTGTCTTTCCGCCTTGAAGAAGGAAAAGAATAAAAGATTTGTCTTTATCAATGCCTGGAATGAGTGGGCAGAAGGCGCCTATCTTGAACCTGATCGGCGGCTGGGTTATGCCTATTTACAGGCCACAGTAAACACATTAAATGAATTCATTGAGGCACCACCCTGATTTTCCAAATTCCCGAAATGATTAAATATATTCGACCTGCATATTGAGAATGACAATTTCTAGATTATCCATGCGGCTCGTAGGATGAGATATCAAATGATATCCAGAATTCATTTATTCATAAAATTGAGGCGCGTTTTTAAGGATGCCCTGGATGAGAAAGAAAATCAGATGCATTCGATGTTTACGGAAGAAACAACGAAAATCGATAAAGAAATGTTTGCCACCCTTATACCAAACACTCCATGGCCATTCAGGAATATTCCTGAAAGCTTACGGCCATAGAATGTAATGACAGAGACCCCTATCAGGTAAGTTTGGTTCTCAAACTAGCATAATGTCATCATTTGCAAAAAGCGATCTGTCAGTAAACTCGACAGAGAATAATCCAAATATTTCAGTTGTCATTTCCATTTGGAACAGTGGGGTAACTCTTTTTCACTGTCTGGAATGCCTTAATTCTCAAACCCATGCGAACTTTGAAGTCATTATTGTTGATAATGGCTCAACGGATGAAACCATCAAAAAGCTGGACAACTATTCGCGACTCAATTTGCACCTTGAAAAACTGAACAGCAATCAAGGCTTTGCCGTTGCCAATAACATTGGCGCTCGGCTTGCGCGTGGACGATGGCTGGTATTTCTTAATGCCGACGCCTTCCCTGAACCAGACTGGCTTGATCAACTGGTAAAAGCTGCACAGGAAAACCCTCAATTTACATCGTTTTCATCCCGCCAGATCCAGGCGGATGCGCCAGAGCTCTTAGATGGAGCAGGAGATGAGTATCATGTTAGTGGGTTAGCCTGGAGGCGTCTCATTGGATATCCCGCAAAAGACTATGGTCATGATCCGTTGGAGTTATTCAGCCCGTGCGCCGCGGCAGCAATGTATCTTCGTGAGGCGTTCCTGCAAGTCGGTGGGTTCGATGAAGACTTCTTTAGCTACTTTGAAGATATAGACCTGGGTTTTCGTTTGCAACTAAGAGGTTATCGTTGCCTTTACGTGCCGCGCGCTGTAGTTCATCATATTGGCTCCGCCACTTTTGGCCAGCGTAGTGATTTTGCCTTTTACCATACGCATCGTAATCTGATCTGGACCTTTGTAAAGAATATGCCTTCCACCTTGTTGTGGCGTTATTTACTTGCGCATATTATGGCAAATCTAATTTACACTTCATATTACACGCTGCGTGGACGTGGTTGGATCTTATGGAAGGCAAAATCTGATGCTTTGAAGGAATTATCAAAATTCATTCGTAAACGACGTGAGATACAAAAACACACGAATGTTGCAGACTCGGATTTGATGCGAGTGATGGAACACAGCTGGGTTAAGCCTTATCTTCTTCAGTACTATGCTCGCAAAGCGAGACGAACTATAGGGTTTTTAACATAGAAGAATTGACATGAAGATTTTGGCGCTCACACGATATGACCGCCTCGGTTCCAGCAGTCGGGTCCGTTTTTATCAATATATTCCGTATTTACAGGCAAATGGGGCGACGATCTTAAAAGAGCCTTTTTTTAGTGATGATTACCTGCAACGTCTTTATGTAGGGCAAAGTGTGTCTTTACCGGATGTGCTTTGGTCTTATATTAGGCGCTTGGCAGTCTTAGCGCGGAGTTCATCATTCGATCTAGTATGGGTCGAGAAGGAACTCCTGCCCATGCTTCCTGCGGGTTTCGAAGCTTTACTTCAAACTTTCAAAATCCCCTATGTTGTTGATTACGATGATGCAGTATTTCACCGTTATGATATGCATTCCAATTTGCTGATACGCGTATTTCTAAAGCACAAAATTGACCATGTCATGCGTCATGCCGCGTTGGTGATCGCGGGAAATGAATATTTGGCCGATCGAGCATTAAAAGCTGGTGCTCGCAGGGTGGAGTTATTACCAAGTGTTGTGGATGTCAATCAATACGTTCCGAAACAAAATTCGGCAGGACTCACAGTGGAGGTTGGGTGGATCGGTTCGCCGGTTACTGTTCCAAATCTAGATCTGATGCGAGATGCGGTGAATGCGCTTCATCGCGAAATCGAATTTCGTATCGTGTTGATCGGCGCTGGCGATGCTGATCCCTTCCCTAATATTCCCACCACAAAATTTCCGTGGAATGAAAAGAGAGAACTTTCTATAGGGCAGAGTTTTGATATCGGGGTCATGCCTTTAATTGATGGTCCATTTGAACGCGGGAAATGCGGATACAAACTGGTGCAGTATATGGCTGGCGGAATACCTGTTATTGCTTCGCCTGTAGGTGTCAACGGTCAGATTGTGGAACATGGTATCAACGGCTTTCTGGCAGAATCCACAGAAGATTGGCTTGTTGCGCTGCGCAATCTCATAAATAATGTATCTGAGCGCACTAAAATGGGACAAGCGGGTCGTCGAAAGGCGGAACAAATGTATAATCTCCAGGTGACTGCACCCAGGCTAATGAACCTACTCTCTAGTGCAATAAAAGCATAGCGTGGCATAAATCCACAAACTGTCCAATGCCAAAAATTCTTCTCTTTGCCAATACAGATTGGTACTTGTATAATTTTCGCCTTTCGCTTGCCAAAAATCTGCGTGATCAGGGACATGAAGTCATCCTACTTTCCCCACCTGGCAACTTTCAGAAACTCTTACAAGAGAATGGCTTTCAGTTAATATCCTTTCCGTTTTCACGACAGGGGATCAACCCATTCTACGAGATTTGGACTCTCTGGCAATTAATTCGTGTTTATCGCAAAGTTCAACCCGATATCGTCCATCACTTCACGATCAAGCCGGTTATTTATGGATCATTGGCGGCGCACTTTCGACATATAGGAGGCATTATCAATTCAATTACCGGGTTGGGACATCTTTTTATAGATCCAGGTCCGATCACTCGATTATTACGGATTGTTGCCAAGTGGCTATATCGAATCAGTTTGCGCGACACACAGGTCATCTTCGAAAATCCCGAAGATCGTAATATCTTCATCAAGAACCACCTATTGAAGGCCGAACGCGCTCATCTCATTATGGGAACGGGCGTAGACGTGGAAAAATTTCGCCCGACAAACAAAAATAACGATATCCCTGTTGTCCTATTCTCAAGCAGAATGCTTGCCACAAAAGGCGTTCTTGAATATATGGATGCGGTACGTATCCTCAAACAAAATGGATCCAAGGCCCGCTTCGCGCTTGCCGGGACAACAGATCTGGGCAATCCCGCTTCTGTTACTGACAGACAGATCGCTTCCTGGAATCAGTCTGGTTTGGTGGAATGGTGGGGTTGGCAGGAAGATATGCCAAATACGCTAGCCCAAACAGATATTTTTTGTCTGCCATCTTATAGAGAAGGAGTACCCAATGCTCTGATTGAGGCATCTGCCTGTGGACTGCCCATCGTTACGACAGATGTACCCGGCTGCCGCGATGTTGTGACACATGGAGTTAACGGCTTACTTGTGCCTGTAAAGAATGCTGTTGCTCTAGCAAATGCACTAAAGACGCTATTAACCAGTCCTGACATGCGCCAGAGAATGGGAATTGCTGGTCGTGAAACAGCGATAAAAAAATTCAGCACCACCATAGTGAATGCAGAGACTTTGAGTGTGTATAAAATATTGCTCTCTGCGTCTCCATTTGGGAGGATTGGTGCGGGCTAGTCTGAACGATAAAATATGAATATCCCGCTTATGCAGGACAATCCTGATGCAAACATCTAAGAGTTCACATGGGATTTTATTAGCGTATACTTTCTTTGTAGCTATTATTTCGTTGCTTGTTTTAAGGGGGATGCTTTTGTCACCTTCAGAAGCCGGTAGTGCAATATTCCTCGGTCTTTCGGTCCCACGACTATTTATTTCGCTAGGACTATTGATCACATTTATCGTCTTTGCGACAATAACAATCAAGGCATTAAAGAATCAGGAATGGGAGGAGAGAACTCTTGAGGAATGGTTTGGCAAAGGACGTTTCAGCAGAGTCACAATGTGGCTCGCCAGTATCAGTTTTGGGCTGGGATGGATTGGTTGTTTCCTACCTCCATACCGAGTTGGGATCCTCATCAATTATTGGATCAGCCTCCGCCCTATTATGATTTTCATACTTGTTGTAAGTCTCAGTACGCTGGCAGTTATCGTGATCCAGCGAAGGGTACTTGTGAGTCACGATTTGAAAATTTCAAAAGCACATTACCTGACGCTTATTTTATTTTTTGCCTCCTTACTGATTATTGGTATTATGTTTTACAGCGGATTTGGCGTCCGAATGTCGGATGATTTTTGGTACGGGGCAGGAGTTCCAATACTAGTATCCCAACTTATTGTGGCCATAGTCTGCGGCACTAGCTTTTTACAGATCGAAAAGAGATTCAAAAGCGAACAATCTGACTTGATTATGTTTCTGCTGATTTACATAGTCACCGCCATATTGTGGGTTCGCGAACCTCTGCAGGGAAGTTTTGTGTTTCTAGGTCCCCAACCACCCAACCATGTCCTGTATCCATTTGCCGATTCCGCTATATTCGATTCTGCCAGTCAATTTGCGCTGATCGGGCAGGGAATTCTTAATGGTCAAACCTTTGAGCGTTCCCTCTATGCAGGTTTCTTAGTGTTTCTGCATATCCTTGCCGGTCAGGATTACGAAAAAATGATGGCAATTCAGGCAGGGATATTTGCAGTCTTTCCTGCTCTGATTTATTTGATTGGCAGGTCATTGAACACTCGTGCCGTTGGATTCGCAGCGGCGATCATTGCCATAGGGAGAGGAATCAACTCAATTGCTGCCAGTAACATGATTGACATGGCAAGCCCGAAGATGATCCTCACAGATTTTCCGGCCGCAATTGGAATGGCAATTATTATTCTATTCGTATGCGAATGGCTGAAGTCGCCCGCGCAGAAGTCACATTATCCTCTGTGGATTGGCGGCACAATTGGGTTTGCTTTTATCTTGAGGACGAACTTTCTAATACTCTTGCTGTTCATTCCCCTTTATGCCTTTTTTAGGTTATCGTCTGAAAGAAAAAAATGGCTGATGAGTTCCTTGCTAATCCTCCTGGGAATGATCCTGATCACTCTACCCTGGGAATTGAGGAATCAAGCCCGTGGTGGCGTGATATATGGCTCCTATCTGGCAAAATTCCGATTTGTCATTCAACAAAGATATCTTACCCCTACCGAACCTGGCAGCTTTTTACCGCAGCCCAATGAACAAGCTCTGGCGTTGCTATCATTCAAGAATACCAATGTAATCTTTGAGATAGGCAAACAGGCAGCGGATGTGGCACAGGATGCTAAGACCTGCGATACTGTTCTTTGTTTTGCTCCAAATCATTTCCTCCACAATATCGTCACATCGATTCTCATCCTGCCAACATCCCCTCAAATGGATGACTTAAGGCATACTGTTAAGGACACGTATCCATACTGGCGACCGGATTGGAATGGAACCTTCGACGCAACCTCATTGTTTTTCTATTTACTGAACATATTCTTTATAGTACTAGGAGTTAGCGTTGCCTGGAGCAAGTTTCAGATACCAGGTCTGACGCCAATTGCTGTATTTATCTTCTATGACATATCAACTGGACTCGCACGTACGTCAGGTGGTAGATATCTCGTTCCCATAGATTGGATCATTTCCATTTATTTCCTGCTGGGTGTTTTTCAGCTCATCACATGGTTTGCCAATAACGTTGGAGTCAAATGGGAACTTTTTTCCACCCCAGTTGGAAAGAGGGCATCATGGAACACTTTATCAAGCAATCTATCCGGCAACACCTTTGTTATTCTTGTTGTGTTATTCGGTTTAGGTTCACTGATCCCTCTCTCCGAAAGTTTTCAACCAGCGCGTTACAAAAATACTAACGCGGCCCAAACACTTTTGACCCGTGAAGAAGTGGTCACGAACGCGGGCATGTCGATGAGTGATATCGATTCATTCCTGAAGAATCCGGGTGCAGAACTTCTCATTGGCCGTATACTATAT
>DAINRK010000117.1:0-2806 GCA_036741855.1 Anaerolineales bacterium | reverse complement strand
ACCCAATAGATAGAGGGGAGATCTTCATTTATCCCTTCGTTAAAATGGGATTCCCACGTACAGCCTTTACATTGATCGGTCCACACGGTGACCGAGGCGTTGTTTTGCCAGGCGATGCTCCAAAATATTTTCCGCAGGCAGCTGATGCGCTTGTACTTGGGTGCAAAGAAAAAAAATACCTTGATGCTCTTGTTGTCATCATCCTTGATAGCAGTGGAGCGATCTATACCCGCTCCCCTAAATCTGATTTGCAATGTCCCTTAAAACAACCTGTATGTAATAGCAACCGGGTTTGTCGATAGTTATATGAATAACCTCCCTACTTGACATTTATCCCTTGAGCGCGCCAGCCATCAATCCACGCAGGAAGAAGCGACCCAGGAAAATATAAACAAGCAGTGTGGGCAATGCAGCAAGGAAGGTTGCTGCCATGAGAACATTCCACTGTACAAGCTGACTGCCGGCCAAATTATTCAGGGCAACAGTAACAGGCCAATGGGATTGATTGGTAAGAATCACTGCAAATAAAAATTCGTTCCAGGCCTGTGTAAATTGCCAGATGATAACCACCGCGAAACCCGGCGCAGAAAGCGGCAATATAATATGACGGTACAAACCCAGTAAACTGGCACCATCAATGCGGCCTGCTTCAAGGATTTCGGTCCCGATCCCAGCATAGTAGTTCCGAAATATGAGTGTGGTGATTGGAATGCCATAGATAATATGCACGAGAACCAGGCCGGGAATATCTCCATACAGTTTCATGAACTGCATGAACTTGACCAAAGGTATAAGAATGCTCTGATAAGGAATAAACATACCAAACAAAATCAACGTAAAGATTACGTTTGAACCTCGGAATTTCCATTTGGAAAGTAAATATCCATTGAACGAACCAAGCAGGGAAGAAAGTAACGCCTCGGGGATTACCATCGCCAGACTGTTCCGGAGGTTCGGTGCAAGTTGTTGATAGCCCGCAATGAAATTTTCAATATGGAGACCGTTGGTTGGCAAGTCCCACATTGTTTTGAGGTCAACTTCATTGAAGGGTTTTAGTCCCGTAAGAACCATCAAATAAACAGGGAGTAGATAGAAAACGGCCAATGCGAGCAAAGCCAGGTAAAAAATGGGCCTGATGGCAATTCGGCGGTTCATAATTCTGCCTCTGCCCTCATACTATTAACTAGATAGGGAATCACCAAAATTGCTACACTGATTAGCATCAATATGCCAATCGCAGCACCTTGTGCATAATTGGTGCCATCGAAAGTAGTTGTCCACATGTAAATGCCTGGCACATCCAGGCGCTGGTCTTTCCGTCCAAGAGCGACGATTAAATCGAAAATTTTCAGGGACATATGCCCGAGAATGATGACCGCACTCAAGGTCACGGGTCTAAGCATGGGCAAAATAACGTGACGATACACCTCGAATTCGCTAGCGCCGTCCACACGAGCGGCTTCTCGAATCTCTTCCGAAATACCGCGAATTCCACCCAGGTAAAGTGCCATTGCAAATCCGGAAAGCTGCCATACTGCAGGAATCACAGTATAAGCCATGCCCCAGGGCGGAGGGTTGGAATGCCAAAGACTAATCAAGGAGTCAAGACCCAGAGTTTTGAAAAGCAAATTGATTCCGGTGATGCGGCTTCCTGTCGCGGGATTCATGAGCCAGGCCCATACTACACCCGAAGCAATAAAAGAGATGGACATTGGAAAGAGAAAAATGCTGCGGAACAAAGCTTCCCCTTTTAATTTCTGGTCAAGCAGTATGGCTAACCCGAGCCCTAGTATCAGACAGACCGAGATAAAACCTATCGTAAAGACCACTGTGTTTCGAACATCAATTCGGAAACGCGGATCATGTAAGATAAGGTCACTGTATTGCTGCAAGCCGACCCACGTGTAGTCCGGGTTTAATCCCTTCCATTTGCTCAGGGAAACTCGCACGGACCAGGCAATAAAACCGTAAACAAAAATTCCCACAGCCACTATAGATGGGAGGAGCATGGCGAAGGAAAGCACTGATTCATCCCTAAACATTGCTACAACGACAAGCACGCCCGAATAAAAAATCAGTCCGCTGATGAGGATGCCAATCGAAGTAAAGTTTTTCTGTGCGATCGTAATTCCCCTTGTTTCTGATATATAAATGAACGTCAGGCCCAGGATCATGAGGGCTACAGCCAAAATGAACCGTGGCATATTAAATTCAAAAGTTCGCGACATCGAGTTGTCTCACTTTCAGAATGGGCGACTCAATGAGTCGCCCATTCTTTCTAGTTACACTGCAACAACGAACTTATTACTTACATACACCGTCTGATGCGCAAGCCTCAACGAGCGCGGCCTGAAAACCATCGACATTGTTATCTGAAAGGAAGAGACCCAGCGCTGTATCAATCTTGGCTTTCCAGGCGTCATTGGCTACCACACCATGTGTGAGACTACCAACCACGGTATCCGTACTCCAATCGGTGCCAGCAGATTGCAGATATTCGTTGAAGAGGCTTTGATCGCAATCTGTGCGGGCGCAGATGGAACCCTTGACCGGGTTGAATGCTTCCTGACCTTCCTTGGAAGCAGCAACGGTCAACCACGCATTGGTGGCATCCGGGTTCTTGGCATTCGCGGGTAATACGAAGCTATCTGACAGGAACACAAAGATTCCATCAGTGCCGGGAACGGGGGCCCAGTCAAAGTCGGTATGAGCCGTCAATCCAAGCCCATCAGGCGCAGCGTTCTCGAAATAGCCATCCGCCCAATCACCCATGATGTTGAAGGCGGCATCGCCATTTGTTACCAGT
>DAINRK010000116.1:0-10370 GCA_036741855.1 Anaerolineales bacterium | reverse complement strand
ATATTGTGCAATTCACGGGTTCATTTGGTCCCACTACCACTGGCACATTTAGCATGTACTTCAACGGTGCAGATGTCGGTTTGGACTCCTCCAATGATTACATTGATGCGGTCGACGTTCTCCCGGACGGCAAATTGCTGCTTTCAACTCGCGGCAATCCAACGGTTCCTGGTCCTACGGGGCTTGCTGATGAAGATTTGTTGCAATTTACGCCAGTCACCTTAGGCAATACGACTAGTGGCTCCTGGGCCCTTTACTTCGATGGTTCGGATGTTGGGCTGTCCACCAACAGTCAGGAAGATGTGGATGCACTGGATGTCGCTGCCAACGGTGACATTTACCTGTCAACTTTGGGAGACTTTAGTGTGACAGGCGTCTCAGGTTTTGACGAGGATGTCTTTGTCTGCACACCCACCTCATTAGGAAGCAATACCGCCTGCACCTATTCCACCTCGCTTTATTTCGACGGCAGCTCTTGGGGGCAGAGCGCCAACGATGTAGATGCTTTCAACCTTTTCGGATCGGGTTCATCATCGACTGCCACGCCCACGAATACTCCCGGTCCAACGAATACGCCAACCAATACCTTCACGCCAACGAACACTCGTACACCGACCAACACATTCACGCCGGGACCATCACCAACCCCATCTAAAACGCCCACGGCGACTAACACACCTGGTGTGTCAGATCTGATCTTTGCCGATGGATTCGAGTCTGGCAACCTGTTGGCTTGGACTTCCAGCACTACAGACCTCGGCGATCTCAGCGTCACGCCTGCTGCTGCACTCGTTGGTGCTCAGGGTATGCAAGCTGTCATTGATGATGCTAACACCATCTATGTAACTGACGATAATCCCAATGTGGAGACTCGTTATCGTGCACGGTTCTACTTTGACCCGAACTCGATTACTATGGGTAGTACCGATGCCCATTTCATCTTCAAAGGGTTTATGGGCACAGCCACAGATGTATTGCAAGTTGAATTGCGTCCCACTACAGGAGCATATCAGTTGAGGGCGAAGATTCTGAACGATAGTGCCGCGTTTATTGTCACCAACTGGTTCACGATCAGTAATGCACCGCATTATATCGAGCTGGATTGGCGGGCGGCAACCTCTGCAGGGGCCAATAATGGTGGGCTAACCCTGTGGATTGATGACCCCGTCACTCCAAAAGCGGACCTGACCGGCGTCGATAACGATACCTCGCGAGTGGATCGTGCCAGGTTAGGTGCATTAGCTGGAATAGATGCTGGAACGAATGGTACCTACTACTTTGATGCATTCGAATCGCGGCGGCAGAACTTTATCGGGCCGTAAGTAAATTTCACGGCTAATCTGAAGAAATAGATTTATTTCAATGATGTAATTCACAGAATCTCAAATAACCAAGTTACAGTTATTTGAGATTCTGTGCTCGTCTCAAACTACGATCTAGAGATTTCATTCTGGTACGCACATTTTGTAAGTGTATTCTGATAGTGAAAGTTTAATTCGAACAGCTACCTATGGGTATCATCCGCCTTTGTAACTTTTCCTTAAGCCTATCGTCATGGACGCGACAATCCGTTCGATAGGTATTTGGAACGAAGATTGTTATCTGTTATCATCTCATCAGTGTAATAGCCAACAAGCCAATCCTTGAGACTTCTTTCCCAGTAAAATAAAACAGATTTCACCCAATATGAAGGTAATCATGGGACGTGATTTAACGAGCGATCTTACGAAACAATATTCAACATTATTTGAAAAAAAGGGAATCAAAAGAATCTTTTCATTTGCCCAGGATGTATATAAATCCGGGAAGTTGCGGGAGATCATTTCATTTGCTATTTGGGAGATGTGCCATAAATTAGGTCTTTTTCCAAAGAAAGAATATTTGGTATTCGATAAACGCGATGCAATAAAACTGAGCGGCAAAAGTTCTATTGGTTCGTCAGAGTTTGACGCCGCAACAACCGGGTATTTTGCTGGCCAGGGGCTTTATGCCTTAAAGTGCGAGGTCAACTGGAAGCTTCTTTATTCTCATCATGGAGAAATCTTTGGGTCTATTTATCCGGACGATTGCGATCTTTACAAAAGCGTGGACGGTGGAAAAACGGTCGTATTCCTGAATCGATTTCCAGAAAGCATAAAATCCATATTTGTTTCAAGCCAGGACACAATTCTGGTTTGCCTGAAGGGCTCTCTGTACAAAAGTTCAGATGCGGGAAAGTCATTCGAAAAAACATTGGACCTCGGCTCACCAATCAGCTTCTTCCGATTTAACAATGCCATCACTGAAACTCCCAACAAGGTATTATTGGCGGGAGAATATGGCAATATTTGGGATAAGACAGGATGGCGAAAACTTGCATACCTCTATAGTAGTTCAGATGACGGAAAAACATGGAAAACATCCGATTTCTTAATTCAGAAGGGGACGAATAAGCATGTTCACATTGTGAAATACAGCCGAATATTAGACAAAGTTATGGTCGCAGATGGTGATAACTACAAGAAGTTGTGGCTAAGCGATCCACTGGACAGAGTCGATTTTGAAAAACCAAACTGGAATCCTGTAAATAAGTTCCATATCCAGATGGGCGGCTACACAGGGGTAGTGGAAAGCAATGGGAAAGTAATATTTGGCACTGACTATCAAGGTGGGACCAATTTTCTGGTCGAAACTGCTGATGGGAAGAAGTTTTCCAAAAAGATCGTTCCAGACCCTTATCGAAGAAGCCCCGTAGATAATATGGTCTTAAGAAAATCGAAGACAGGTGAGGAGATATGGGCTAATTTACCGTTCTCCACTCCAAACTCCAAATGTCTATTAATGTATACAGCAGATAATGGAAAAAGCTGGAATAAGGTCTTTGAATACAATCGATCTACACATACGGTTTGGTTGATCAATTCATCCACAACAATTTGTAATGAGTTGTATTTCTCCGTCGAAGATATTAAAAGTAATGATCGAGTAGTTTATAGAATAACCGACCTTTAAGGCAGAGCGATGGAACAAGTGCAGTTGTCATCTACAATGAAACAAATGGATCATCAGCCGAAAAGCGATGGCTCGCCTCAAAAGGGCATCCCAACAGAACCTCCCGCTCTTGATTTGATCTTAAGATTATGCCAGCTACTTAAAGAAGAAGGCATAAATTACTGTCATTGGAAAAGTAATAATGCGCTTGACCGTTCAGCTAATGGGGAAAATGATGTCGATCTTTTAATAGATAGATCGGACTCATCACGATTTTCAGAGATTCTATATCGGCTGGGATTTAAGCAGGCAAAGGCCCCTGTAGATAAGCAAATGCCCGGCGTGTTGGATTATTTTGGTTACGATGAAGGCTCAGATAAATGGGTCCATGTCCACGCTCATTATCAACTTATTATGGGCGACGACATGACGAAAAACTTTCGATTTGCGATCGAAGCGCCATATCTTGAATCAACCATTTGGGACGGCATTTTCAAAGTTCCTGCAGTTGAATTTGAATTTATCGTATTTGTCATTCGGATGGTACTCAAACATTCCACGTGGGATGCGATCCTTAGCCGACAGGGGAAACTAAAAGCGAGTGAGCAAAAAGAACTTGTTTACCTGCAAAGCAAGATTAATCAAGATCGCGTGAATGAGATTTTAAATGACCATCTGCCTTACATTCATCAAGAACTATTTAAGAACTGTGTATTGGCACTGCAACCAGGCTGCTCTTTATGGAGTCGTATCAATACCGGATATGCATTGCAAACCAGGCTTCGAGCAAACGCTTATTATCCCATGCTGATTGATGCAATTTTGAAATTATGGCGCCGGGCAGTTTTGATGCTGCGTGGACGTTTATTTGGATCATCTTCGAAATACAGCCTGGGAATTGGGGGTGCAATGCTCGCTATTGTGGGAGGAGATGGTGCTGGCAAGACAACTGCAATAGATACATTGCACGCATGGCTTTCCAAGAATTTTAGATCAACAAAAATACATATGGGTAAACCATCTTGGTCCTGGCCAACAATTTCGATCAGATCAATCTTGAAAATTGGGCAAATAATCCGGTTATATCCATTAGAGGCATCTTTTGACGAGACGCTTGAGCAGAAGTCTCTTGTGTCTCCAGGGTATCCCTATTTGATTCGAGAAGTTTGCAGGGCGCGAGATCGTTACTGGACCTATATCAAAGCGCGACGCTTTGCTGCTGAAGGTAGATTGGTAATTCTTGATCGTTTTCCGCTTCCTCAGATCCAGCTTATGGATGGAGCACAGGCGGCGCAATTTATCCGCCAGCTGAATGATGGTCCCCAGGCAAAGCTCTTTTTAACGCCACGTCCCAATAGCTGGCTGGCAAGACGTTTAGTAGAGATGGAAGAAAATTATTATAGTCAGATGATCCTGCCCGAAATAGTGACTGTACTCAAAGTAAATCCTGCAATTGCGGTTCAAAGAAAAACTAATGAGGATGCTTTCTCTGTCGAGAAACGCTCTACAGAAATATGGAATCTGAATTGGGAAGATACAGATGTTAATGTCATTGACGCCAGCAAATCCAGAGAAGAAGTAGCATCAGAGCTTAAGACTTTGATCTGGTCTAGGTTGTAAGGATGAAATGACAGCTAGTAATTTGGCTACGCAAAAGCCTCTATTGATAATGGAACTGGTCGGGCCCGCTGGCGCAGGGAAAACGACGCTTTCACGAACTCTGCGTGATAGAACTCCTGCGATTCAAATCGGTTCTGAGATTGAACTGCAGAAAATAAGATATGCCCCGGTTTTTCTATACAATTTTATTTCCTTATTGCCAATCTTTCTGCGGCAGCTTCGATACAGCCAATCGTTCACTTGGGATGAGATTAAATATCTGGTCTACTTAAAAGGATGGTCGAAGGTTTTGATGCGCGAGGCGGGAGCTGGTGACATGGTTATTCTTTTGGACCATGGACCAGTGTTTAAACTGGCTACCCTGCATGAATTCGGTCCTGAAAAGCTGATGGCGGATGGTTCGGAAAAATGGTGGAATAAGGTATTCAGTCAGTGGGCTTCAACATTGGATATTGTGATCTGGCTCGATGCTCCCGACTCTGTCCTGGAGAAACGCATCAATTCCCGCGAACAGCGCCATTTAGTCAAGGGTAAGACCGGAACCGAAGTAGTTCACTTTCTTGCCCGTTATCGGGCGTCTTACGAAGAAACACTAGCGAAATTGAAGTTGAATGGAGGCCCCCGCCTGCTTCAATTTGATACCAGCCGGACAAGTATTGATCAAGTCGCAGACGAAATTCTGTCTGCCATGAATATGGCGTTGAAATGAAGTGCTGTACTGCCTGACTGTATCCATTTGCCCTATATTAACGTCTCTTTAACAGAATAATGATGGTTCGATGGTTGTATTTTGGAGATATCTGTGCTTGTATTTATTCATATCAACAAAACTGCTGGTAGCACAGTTCGCTATGTTTTGCGTAGTACTTTTGGCGTTAATCATTGTGAAGTGGAGCCCTGGCATGCTCCCTGGATTGATCCACCCTTCTCAAGCGACGATCTTCAACGCTTACGCAAGCTTTACCCCCATTTGGAGAGTATCGCCGGTCACCGCATAACAGGCTATGTCGATTTGCACGAAAATGGTACGGAGTTCAAGTACTTCTCTTTCATGCGTGATCCTTTAAAGACATGTGCATCTCGCTTTCAATACAACATCCAGTACCGGAAGAAGAATAACCTTGTCTTCGAAGAATGGATTCAGAAGGATTGGCCGCGTAACCATCAGACGAAAATGTTTGCCGGTGTAGCAGACGTGAATAAGGCAATTCGGACCATTAAGGATAAGAACATCTTTATAGGACTGACGGAGCGATTCGATGAATCCATGATACTCTTGAAAGCTCTGAAGGCTAAGAATCTAAATATCTCTTATCAGCCGGTGAATGTGGCACGAAAAAATTCAATAGCAGAAAATCTGCTTTCGAATGAAAAAACAAAACAAATGCTTATTGAAGCGAATCAAGCAGATTTGGAACTGTACGATTTCGTCAAAAAAGAACTGTATCCAGCTTTTCAGCGCGCATACGGGTCAAAACTTGAATTTGATGTAGCCAATTATCATAATCGAGACAAAGATTTTAATAATCGGAATATAACCTTGTCGCGTATGAAACAATATTTAATCTACAAACCAGCGCTTTATTTATATCGAAAACGCATCGCAATTGCATGAATTGATTTTTTCAATCACCGACAAATCATGATGGATAATGAGTACGGATTGAATAAGGAGTAACTTTTAGATGAGTTTACGGCAAAAGGCCGCTCAAGGCGTTTTATGGTCAGTCATACAGAAGTGGGGAAGGGCTGGGATTTCGATAGTTACTTTCGTCATCCTGTCGCGCTTGCTGGGGCCTGAAGCATTTGGTTTAGTCGCACTGGCTACTGTGTTTACGACCTTTGTCGAGATTTTTCTGGATCAGGGATTTAGCGCTGCTATCGTGCAGCGCGCAGATCTTGAGCCTGAGCACCTAGATACGGCCTTCTGGGTCAATATATTTATGGGCTTGCTAATGACTGTAGGAGGCCTAGCAGCATCGGGATTAATTGCCTCATTCTTTCATGAGCCTAGGCTGACTCCTGTCTTACACTGGTTGTCGATTACTTTTCTTATCAGCGCATTGAGCAGTACACAAGTTGCGATTCTCCAGCGTAAGTTGGCGTTCAAGAGTCTGGCTGTTCGTTCATTGGCCGCTACAACTGTTGGTGGTGCTGTGGGACTTGTGATGGCTTTCAGTGGCTTCGGGGTTTGGAGTTTGGTGGGTCAGGATCTTGCAAGTGGCCTTGCTGGTGTTGCTATTTTATGGCGATCCAGTGATTGGCGACCTGGATTTAGGGTCTCTACAAAACATTATAAAGAAATGTTTACCTTTGGTGTCTCAGTGGTTGGTAATAACGCTCTGAATGTCATGCTCCGTCGCTCTGATGATCTCCTAATAGGATATTTCCTGGGGCCAACTTTATTGGGTTTTTACACAATTGGCTATCAATTGCTATTGGTAATTATTAGGCTGGTGACTGAGGTCACCAATACAGTGGCTTTTCCAGCATTCTCGCGGCTTCAACTTGAGCCAGAAAGAATGCGGCGTGCTTTTTACAATGTCACTCAATATACAAGCCTGATTGCGTTTCCAGTCTTTATTGGTCTGGCCACTTTAGCCCCTGAACTCGTTCCGGCATTTTTCGGCGAAAAATGGACACCTAGTATTCCGGTAATGCAGATCTTGGCAATGATAGGAATTCTTCAATCTGTACTTTTCTTTAATGCCAGTGTAATTCGTGCTTCTGGTAAGCCCTTATGGGAATTGAGCATCATGCTTCTTAACACCGTATGCAATGTACTTGGTTTCCTGGTTGCAGTGCGGTGGGGCATTGTTGCAGTTGCTGCCTCTTTTGTCATTGTTAGCTATTTGGTGGCACCAATATCTTATCTTGCCCTGCGTAAACTCATTCAAGTAGATTTCAGAACCTACCTGCGACAATTTATCCCACCTCTGACAGCATCTCTTACAATGGTGTTTGCGGTTGTCACTTTGAAATACTTGTTGAAAGATTTATCGATAAATTTGTACGTCGAGTTTTCAATTTATGTGTTGACTGGTGTGTTAACTTATGTGCTCATCATAGGGTTGACGGCTCGTCAACTTTACCAGGAATTATTGGAACTCATTAATCTCGTTTTGCCTAAATGGAAATTTCGAAAGATTTAGGAGAATTTAGATATGATGATAAATACTAATTTTGTCGTGCTTACTACAAATCGAAGCGGATCAGAGTGGATCATCAGCACTTTAAACAACTTTCAAGGTGTGTCTGCGCATGGAGAATTGTTTCTTCCTCGGCCAAGAATCCTGAATGGGAAATGGGATGCTGAATTTGCTTACACTCGATTTGTTGAAACCAAATTCAAAGGCTTGACGGTTCGCCCTTTTTCTACATTCTCGTATTTGAATGCCCTTTACAGCATGCCGGGAAAAGTTGGCTTCAAATTAATGTATAAACAGCTTGGATTGTATCCTGAAATTTTGGCATATTTTATCCAACACCGCATCCGCATTCTCCATCTTGTTCGCCAAAACCATCTGGATGTGATGCTCTCATATGCGGTCAAGTCGAAAATAGGACGCGCACATTTATTAGTTGGACAAGCTGCACCAGATAAATTGCAGGTTGAACTTGATACTCGAAATCTGGTCAGACAATTCTCCTGGCTCCAAAAACAGCAAAATGTCGCAAAAAAATTATTGCTATGGTGCAAATTGCCGCAGTTGGAAGTTTCTTATGAGGCTATGGTTCAGGATCAAACTCATTACTTTAATCTGATTGGAGACTTTCTTTCAATCAATGCTCGAGAAGAGATGCCTAAATCCCCTCTCACAAGAATACGAAAAGGCACGCATCGAGACATGATCAGTAATTATGATCAGGTCAAAAAGGTGCTGGCTGACTCGAAATTTGCCAGCTTGTTAGAATAAGCAGTTCTAGACAGAAATGGTTGAAGGAATTAGTCATGCGTAAGTTAGCACTAGCATTCTCATTGATTTTTATCTTTTTGGTCCCCTGGGAGGGTATGGTCCGTTTGCCATGGGGCACCTTTGCCCGATTCACAGGGTACGCAGTGGGTGGTTTTTGGCTAGCCACAGTAGTTGTCACGGGCCGGCTTCGCAAGCTGGGTCCATTTCAGTTTATGGTGTGTTTATTCGTGCTATGGAATGCTCTTAGTGTTTTTTGGAGCGAAAATCCCAATAGGTCATTTGCCCACGCCAAGACCTGGGCACAAATGCTTCTACTGGTGTTGATTCTGTGGGATCTTTATACGACACGGTCATCTATTTTAGCAGGACTGCAGGCGTATATTGTGGGTGGTTATGTAGCAGTTGGTAGTGCACTCTACAACTTCTTTACAGGCAATGCCTATTATACGAATTACCAGCGCTTTAGTCCCGGTGAAACCAACCCGGATGGGTTTGGATTCATTATGGCTTTGGGAATACCTGTGGCTTGGTATCTTGCAGGCTCTTTGCCTAAGAGTGGAATAGCCCGTTTCTTGAGATTCATAAATTATGTTTATATCCCGGCAGCTCTGCTAGGCATTGCCTTATCTGGTACTCGCACAGCTTTGCTGGCATCAGTGGTCGGGATGGCATTTGGTCTTGCATCGCTTACCCGCCTTCGGTTGATTGCTCGGATTCTTATTTTTGCGCTTTTGGCGTCCATTATTCTCATTTTATTGCCTTATGTTGAGACTCTGAAATCATTTCAACGATTGGGTACGACCGGAACTGAACTGACGTCCGGTGATCTTAATAATCGTACCAATAATTGGCGCGACGGCCTTGCTTCCTTTGAAGAACATCCCTTATTGGGTGTTGGCGCCAATATGTACCGCTCTGTCAATAGTCTGGCTAAGGATAACCAGGGTAAGGTAAGCCACAACTCCTATCTATCCATTTTGGTTGAACTGGGATTAATAGGATTTATCATGTTTGGCATCATTCTCGTAATTACCTTCGCTCAGGCATGGCGTCAACCCAAATGGCAATCATGGTTTTGGCTCACTGTCCTTGCAGTTTGGGGCATTGGAGCGTTTACCTTAACCTGGGAAGCCAGGAAGTCAACATGGCTATTTCTGAGTTTTGTTGTTGTGAGTGCCGCTATAACTAACATGCGAGAAGAGCCGGCTTTTGCCGCAAATCGATTGGCAAGACCAAATAATCGAATTGCTGTCAACCCTCAAGAATCTGTAACTCATTGATTGAGTTCAACACTTCCAAGGAGATCCTGGAATGCTGCCTCCACAAAAACGAATCGCCATATTCATGCCAAGTCTTTTTGGTGGAGGTGGTCAACGATCAATGGTAAATTTGGCTCATGGGATGGCTGAGTCTGGTTATGCTGTCGACCTGGTGCTGGCTCAAAAGGAAGGCCCCTTTCTTAGCGAAGTAAGGGAACCAGTCCGTATCGTGGACCTGAAAGCATCCAGGGTGCTGACAAGTTTACCTGCTCTGATTCGTTATCTCCGTCGTGAGCAGCCGGAGGCGTTGCTCTCAGTGTTTGGTTACGTCAATATTATTGCTTCCTGGGCATGGCGTCTGGCTGGCGTTCCAACACGATTGCTATTGAATGAACAGAATACGGTTTCACAAGAATCTGGAAATGCATCCACTCTTCGTGGAAGGTTTGTACCGTGGTTGATAAAGCGATTTTACCCGTGGGCGAATGGCATTATCGTTGTTTCTCATGGCGTACGGGATGATATGGCTCAATTAACGAAAATCCCGAAGGAACGCATCACAGTCATTTACAACCCTTCAGTGGTAAGAGCTGAAGTATTAAAG
>DAINRK010000115.1:0-10384 GCA_036741855.1 Anaerolineales bacterium | reverse complement strand
ATCAGTACAGACAAGACAAGAATCCCGATGGATGGAATCCACGATCCCATCAAACTGAGAATAAGGCCGCCGATGATCAATACTGCCAAAAAGAGGATCGCATTCCAGGTAATCGGCACCCTGTTCTTGAACAGACCAGACTTGTTCATCCAATACATTCCCGAGCCCAACCCGATCAGTGTGAATGCTACTAGCGCGATTACGAGCGTTTTCCCACTTCCTGGCAAGTCCATGATAAGAATACCGCATGTTTTTTCACGGTTCGGGATTGGATAGGTGGCATATACCTGGACATGAGCAAGTATGAAACTTCCCAAAACAATGTTCTCAGGTTGGAGAGACCATTCCAATTTTTTCGATTCGCCCGGCGCAAGGTCAAGGGATTCATTCAATACCTGCGGATCGAAATCAGCGCTGATTTCCGTTCTTACGGATGGGTGAAGCGGTTTGTCGGTTGGGTTTGCTACACTGAGCGAGATCTCACCAGGCTCATCGCGGGTCAGAAGAATGGGGCAGTTCAACCCGCCCAATGTGGCGCTGGAGCGTCGCGGGAATCCGTAGGAATCCGCTTCCATATCCCCCCAGGTGGAGATTCCTATTAGCAAAAGTCCTGTAACCACTGCCAGGATATAAATTAACAGTCCAAGGATAGGTGTAGTTTGATTGATTCTCATTATGTCTTATTGTTGGTACAATTATACAAGTCAGCTTAAAAACACTGTGTCCCTCTGAAGTAGCGGTTTTGAGACCACACTTGCAGACAGGTGGTTCGCTTCATTAGCTAACATTCGTACGGAGGAAAATTACACATGACCCAAAATATTTTCATGAGCTATTCACGCCGCGAGTTGGGGTTTGTCGACGATCTGGTCAGCAAGCTTGAGGGTGAAGGTTATAAAGTCTGGCTGGATTATCGAGTCCTCATTCCCGGCACCCCATGGAAGGGGCAGATCGCCAAAGGGTTGAGTGACGCGGATACTGTGCTGTTGGTCGTCTCAAAAGCCTCGATTGCATCCGAATATGTGGAATTGGAATGGCGTCACTTCCTTGAGACAAATAAGCGCGTCATCCTCCTGATCTTTGAGGCGGTGGATATTCCAAAGGAACTGGAAAAATATGAGTGGGTAGATTTTCGCGGCAGTTACAAGGCAGGCCTAAAAGAATTATTCTCTCAACTCAAACAGCCGATCCAGGAGGAACACCCAGTGCCAGAAGCCGGTTTTAAAGTTCCGTCTATGGTATGGGTCGCATTCGGCTTAAGCATTATTACTGCCATTTCCTCTCTGTACGTGATCTGGACCCTGTTCATCCCCTGGATACTCATTCCTCTACCCTATCGGATTTTCAAAAGGAATTACAACTTCACACAGGTGCAAGCCGCGTTGATTATGCTTCCGATCGCCCTGTTCTTTTCCCTGGTCATAACTGACCTGGAGGAAAAAGTTGATGCACTCGTCAGTGCCATGATGATCTCTTTAGTGGCTGGGATAGCTCTACTAGTGACCCTGCGATCATCTGCCTTACAGAGGTGGGGCAAACCTGAAGCGACCATACCGCGCTATTCAAATCCATATAATGTGGATAACATCACTCCCAAACCCGTCTCATTCTTTGTGGACTATGCCGCACAGGATCGAGCCGCGGCACAGGATCTGATCGATGCCCTCAAAAAACATGGACATATAGAGGCAGATGACATTCAAAGCGCGCGTACCGTATTGGTCATGATCTCACGCTTTAAAGCGGACACTGAGGCAGATCCCGAAAAACAAGTCGTATTCCCGGTGATGATTCAATACAATGATAATATCTCACCTGAACTGCTCAAGATCCAATGGGTAGATTTCCGTCCCGGTGTTCGCAAGCTGGATGCACTTGCCAAATTACTAGATAATCCTGTGGAGCTTCTTAAGGCTTTGGGAATGCGCCCGGTCAGTTCCCAAACCGTATACTCTCCCATCGTCACCGCCATATATTACTTCATGTTGTACCTGACCGCATTTACCGTGGGAAGTTCCTTCCAGTATTTCTTCGCGTCCATCGAAGGATTGTTGAATTTATCGGACGAAACATTTGGAGGGGTGTTCTTAGGATTGATTTTTCAGATCACCCTTTTCTGCGTACTTACCATTTTTATCGTTCGAGGAGTGACCATGCGTAAGGGATGGTTCGCTTCCTTCGGCATGCTTGTACTGGGTCTTCTTGGAATTGGCGCTTTACTGTTCTGGCAGGTTGACATGGCTGGTGTAGCAGGCTCTGAACTGGAAGCCGTGACTGGTAGCGACACCACAAACCTCGCGGTATTACTTCCATTCTTTATCTATTTCATCGGACTCTTCGTAATGACAGGTGTGTTTTTCTGGAACCGGCGCGACATTCAACGCTGGTTCCCGGCGAGAAATTCGTTGAAGAAAAATAAGAAACAGCAAACGGCTTGAACCAGTCTGCTGTTTCTTATTAAGAGATAAAGCGAATGACCTGGAGATTTCACAAATCAAACTAATCCATGTCACCTGGCGATATCTGCAGCCTGGGTACGGTTTTCGGCTTGTAGGACTACAGCGGAAGCGATCGTAGACACGGTCTCAAAAGCGCGATTATGACTATGACAAAAGTCATAGCGTGAGATATGCAGTAAGGTTCAAAACCTTTGTTGGTCGGGGTATCGGTGGGTGTATTCGTTAGAGTGTTGGTAGGAGTATCGGTTGGTGAGGGGGTGTTGGTGGGAGAAGATGTTCCAGTCCCTGTGACGGAAGCATAACCCAGCCGGATACGTGCCTCTGCGGATGTAGTGTTATCCCCAATAAAGAGAAAGTTCGGTGATTGATAGGGATTGGGGAATCCTTCGAAGTTCTTGTAATCTCGCACTGGTCCAGTGAGGATCGAGAGTCCGTTCGCATTCAGGGAATAAGTATCATTGATGATATTCAGCTGGTAATTTATTAGACCAGCCGTGGTATCAAACGTTGCCGCCTCTCCATGTGTAAACAACCCACCGGTTAAATCATCATTCTGTGCCCAGATTTCATTTCCCCAAAAGGCTAATTCGATGCCTCTAGCATCGTTAGCCAGGACAATCATGCTGAATCCCGCACGGTTATTATTTGAGTGAGATTCATTTTCTACCTGGACTGAGAAGTTCAATTGAAATCCCGCTGCCCGATCCAGTAACGGAAACCCGGCTGTGGACGCCCCATTGGACACCCACCCCGCGTAAGTCTCGTTACCCGCCATGCTGGTATCCAGCAAAGTTGCCCCGTTCTCGTAAATCGGAGGAGCCGCGCCAGGTGGAAAATCGATAAAGTTCATCATCCCTGTATCCGGAACGTTGCCTGAGGCTGCATCGTAAAGCACAAATGTGTTTCCTGCCTGCGTAACTGCATTTGCATTTTGTAAATCAAGGGAAAGCAAAGTCCCAAAAATTAGTACGAAGCAAAGGAAAGATAAACCAAATTTTTTATTCATGGGGTAAGTCTAATCGAAAATATTCCCACTATTCAAGGAGACTGACACCTCTTAAAAAAAGATGCTCCATCCAGGGTGAGGGGGGCACCCTAAACGGAGCAAACTTATTATTGCACATACATGCTGGTTTTACAAGTAGTTTCGTGAACTGTAAGGTGTTTGTTAGGATTCCTTCATTTTCCTGATATCGCCACGCTATTCGTTTTGATGAATCCGGCTGAAAAATTCATCTTGCAAGCGCTTCGTCTCAGTGTCATCTTTGATCGCGCGGATGGATCTTGCCAGTCCGCGGGCGCGTGCATCCAGCCAGACGTTGCCCTTCTCGGCAGTGGCTGGGATTCCATCGCCACAATAATGACTTGGGTAATCTGCATACCACCATATACCAACATCAATGTTTAGATCGCGCAAATGCTGGAGCCGCCCCAACGGCATGCCTTCTCCGTCGCTGGGCATTACATCATGTTTCACCAAGTCCGGGCGGATTGCCATGATGGCACTTGTCTCTTTTTCACCGGCGTGACCATCTACAGTGGTCTCCCATTGAGCGCGTATCGCTGCCTCATCCTCAGGACTGTAAAGCTGTTCTGCAACATAGACGACGTAATCGCGCGGGCTGGCTAACTGAATTTGTGCTAAATAGTGAATCAAATGGTCATTGCCGCCATGTGCATTCACAATGACGATCTTCTTAAGCCCATTGCGCGCAATTTCGCGGCAGGTGTTTTCAAGCAGACGAATCGTCAACTCAGGCTCGATCCCAATGCAGCCTGGATAATGCCGCGCTTCCAGAATTTGGGTAAAGATATAGTCAGGGAACACAATCGCGGGTTCCAGTGCCGCGGCACGATTGCAGGCTTCTCGCCCGATGTACATATCAGTTGCCAGGGGTAGATGATGCCCGTGCCGCTCGATGCAGGATAAGGGCAGAAGGCAGACGCCCTCCGCTTGTTTGACAGCCTCAGGGAAGAGGTCGCCTGTTAATTCATCCCAACGCATGAGTTTAAGCCTCCATAATTTTTGTGGTTTGATATGACCAAAGTACGATTTGTTTTCAACCGGCCGCCTCAATAGTATCTCGCATACGTATTGTCACGAAGAAAACCATGAAAAGCGAGAACAAATATAGCGCCCCGAAAATTGTGAGAAAGCCTGCATCCATGATGAACATGAGTAGTGCAAAGGTAATAAATAGAACAAGCTCAAAGATCATCCAATTAAACAGTTTGGGCTGAAAATCAGCGTTTGTTCCGTACTTACGCGCCCACGCACCCAACGCAAAAAGATAGACCGCAAACATCAACATCTCTACCGGATTCATAAACGCCATGAACCATGCGGGAGGCTGCACATTTCTCCAAAAGTTAATTTCATAATCAATGGGCCACAAAACATAAACACCGTTGAACCATCCAAGCAAGTCGAGCAGGATATGCATCGTCACACCAATACCTAGACCCAGGCCCAGATTGCTCCACCGTGGCTGTTTTCGCACCTGCCCAATGAAATAGAATACAAGCACAATCGCGATCACAAAAAAGAAACTATGTGTAAAAGTGCGGTGCAAACCATGCGTATCCATTTTTGCGACATTGGCAACTGCAACCGCCAAGTTGTCCATGTCTGGGAGCATTGTGCCGAGAATAATTCCTAATAGCAACCACTCCTTATTCCCCGCAAACTTACTGACTGCCATTCCAGTTAACCCATGCAATCCAGCCTGTGGCATGTTAACCTCCTTTGGTTTCTTTTAATAACCCCATTCAAGGGATTTCAGTACGCAGTAAATTTAGTAGGCCAGGAGGGTACAAAATGGATTCCCCCGATTCAAACTCTTCCAGACTCTTCCACATCGCGCGAATGTCGTCGCCATTCGCTTCTTTTCCCGTGATCACAGCCTGGTCATATAGCCCAGACTCCATCAAGATTCCATCGTAGATCAACACAATTTCATGATATGGGTTCCCATTGAAGATGAAGATGTTTTCCACCGTGCCAAGATAGCGGATTTCTCCCACATCCACATTGATTTCCTCCTTCAGTTCGCGCCGCACGGCATCTTCGCTTTTCTCACCGAACTCGATCCCGCCTCCCAGCGGACGATAAAAGGTTTCTCCTTTGATGGGGTCATGACCTTCAAAGACAAGAATGCGATCTTTATTACGGCAGATACACAACGCAATCGGGCGGATTTGATTCATAATCTCCCTTAAACGCTCTGTCGGGATCTCAGATCCCGACAGAGCAGTAACTACACAGTGATTAACTCAGGTTTCTTTTGCGAACGCACTCCTGCAAGATTTGCCTGCATGGACCAGGGACCTGTCCATGTTACCGTTACAGCTTCGATTTTGCCTTTCAAATCATCGTCTGATTCAACGAAGACGAGTTTATTCGTTGGTGTGCGACCGCGCCAGCGTCCCTTTACTTTTTCTTCAAACAGCACCTCAACTGTCTCACCCAAATATGTCTTGTTGATCTCGGCGACGATTTCTTCCTGCAGTTCTTCCAACATGCGGAAGCGTCGCATCTTTTCTTCGTCAGTCACGTTGTCGATCATGCGGCGGGTGGCAACCGTTCCTTCACGGGATGAGTAGCGCGCCAGATGAGCGACATCCAGCTGGAGGTCCGATAAGACGCGATAGGTTTCCGTGAACTGTTCATCGGTCTCGCCGGGGAATCCAACGATGATATCTGTCGCGATGGAGCAACCTGGAATCCGTGAACGGATTTTTGCCACGAGGTCGCGATATTCCTGTTGTGTATAACCCCGCTTCATGTTGAGCAGCACTTCGTCATCGCCAGCTTGAATCGGGACCTCGATGTGAGGCATCACCTTGGGAAGTTCGGCGATTGTGTCCATCAGTTCTTCGGTGAAGTAATTCGGATGCGACGTGAGGAAGCGGATACGCTCGATCCCTTTAACATCGTGAACGATTCGCAGCAGACCTGCGAGGTTAGGTCCATCAGGAATGTCCTTGCCATAGCGGTCCACGATCTGACCTAGAAGTGTGATTTCCTTTACGCCCTGCGCCGCGAGCGAACGGATCTCCGCGACGATATCACCCACGTGACGACTGCGCTCAACGCCGCGTCGATAGGGAATGATACAGAAGGTGCATGCGTGCGAACAACCATATACGATCGGTACATGCGCGCTGACAAGTTGTCCTCGTTGGTGCTGCGGCAGGATAAGTTCATCATCCATCATCAAAAAGCGGCGCGTGGTTTCAGAATTTTCAAGCGAACGGATCTCGCCCTGGCTCAAAAACGAGACGAGTGGTCCAGGGTCAGAGGGAGGCGAGAAGACATCGACATAGGGGAGTTTCTGGCGCAGCTTGTCCGCGCCGCGCACACCCACAAGGCAGCCCATCAGGTTGATGACAAGGTTGGGATTCTGTCGCTTTAGTGGAAGCAGGGATGAGAGACGTCCGAGCGCCTTATCTTCCGCAGATTGGCGCACGACGCAAGTATTTAGAACGATAACATCCGCTTCTTCAATTGTTTCAGTAGATGTATAGCCAAGGTGCTCCAGGGAGGAGCCGACGCGCTGCGAGTCGGCCACGTTCATTTGGCAGCCTTCGGTCCAAATATGGTATTTCATAGGAAGGAAATTATACCGTAGGGGATGAGCTTTGTGGCTGATTCTGGTTCATCCATATGGAATATTAATGGTTCCAATCGGACAAAGTTGAAAGGAGTATACTGAGAATGCAAATATTACCTCCACCCAGTCCTTCGCCAAATTCACCGAATTTGGCAAAAGGTGATGGACGAGGTGCAACTTTTTGTTTTGTCTTGCGTATAGAAAGTACAAGGAGCGTGAGTGAACGAGGAACTTGCCTGGGTTCTCCAGGCTCAGCAAGGCAGTGACGAAGCGTTTACAAAGCTCGTCGAAGAACATCAAACCCACGTCTATAACCTGTGTTATCGAATGTTGGGCGAACCCGAGGCTGCAGAAGATGCCGCGCAGGAATCCTTCCTGCGGGCTTATCAGAATCTGCATCGGTATGACCAAAGTCGACCGTTTGCCACCTGGTTGTTATCCATTGCGGCGCACTACTGCATTGATCGGCTGCGACGTCGCAAACTTTCGATGTTTTCTTTGGATGAAGAGAATGATGAAGGCATAGCATACGAGATTGCGGACCCCGCTTCGCCCGACCCGGAAGTTGAATCCGTTAAACGAGAGGAGCGCGACCGCCTTCATGTCTTGCTGAAAGACCTGGACGCCACGGACCGCGCCGCGGTTGTTCTTCGCTACTGGAACGATTATTCAGAAATAGAAATTGCGGAGTCGTTGAAACTGACCGTGAGTGCTGTCAAAAGCAGATTGCATCGTGCACGCCGCGCACTTGCAGGGATGTGGCAGGAAGAGAAACCGCGTGCCCGCGCCGGAAGGAGACCCTATGAAACACCAGCCTTTTGAAGATTGGTTGTTAAATGACAAACTGATCAGCCCTGAGCAGAAGCGTGAACTTGATTCGCATCTGCGAACTTGTGCGTATTGCAGCGCGCTTGCTGAAACAGGGATGGCGTTGAAATCAGTGAAGATGGTTTCACCCCGCGAGGGTTTCGCGAATCGCTTCCAGGTTCGGTTGGCCGAACGCAAAGTCGCGGATCGCCGCCGCAGATTTTGGGGCTCGATCCTGTTCACCGTCGCAGGGCTTGCCATCCTGCTTTGGCTTACATCTCCATATCTCTACACTTTCTTTTCCTCACCTGCCACATGGATTTCCATTCTAGTGGAATGGGGTGTGTATCTTATTACTACAATTCGGGCATTGGCTGAGGCAGGTACCGTGTTTGTGGATGTGATCCCCAGTTTCCTCTCTCCCTTTATGTGGATGGTTTTGCTTTCGGCGATGGCAGGAATTGGCCTTTTATGGTCAGTATCAATTTGGCGGTTTGTCCGTTGGCCGCAAGGAGTGTGATTTATGAAGATAAAATTTAGAATTCTCACCATTTTTGCTTTTCTGGCTCTGTTGCTTTTGCCAACTGGGACTGCCTTCGCACAGGGACCCAATCCGGATGGCGGGAAAGTCATCTTTGGGAATGACTTTACATTAGAAAGTGGTGACACATATTCAGGCGATATTGTCGTTTTTGGCGGCAATGTGACCATTGAAGAGGAAGCGGAATTAAATGGAAACCTAATTGTCTTTGGTGGAACCGCAGCCAGCAATGGCGGAATCAATGGCGATGTTGTCATTGTCGGTGGGCAGGTTGATCTGGACGACAAGGCAGTTGTCTCTGGCGATGTTGTTACGATTGGTGGTCAATTGGATCGCGCGGAAGGCGCCACAGTGAAAGGGGACGTGGTAAACAACCTCCCACCCAATATTGATATCCCAAGTGCGCAGTTTCCACCTGAGATACCGATCCCTAATAATCCTATCGTGAATGTGAGGTTCAACCCGTTCATGGAATTTGGACGAGTAATGGCCTCTGCTACCTTTATGGCTGTGCTCGGAATGCTGGCTACACTGTTCTTTCAGGACCGACTGGATCGGGTCTCACAGGCAATTGTTTCACAGCCATTGACGACCAGCAGTATCGGTTTGTTGACCATTGTTGTGATGTTCCTGGTAGGCATCACAATTATCCTTCTGCCGTTTGTGTTGTTAGGCCTGATCCCGTTGGCTTTGGCCTGGCTGTTCGGCATCGTTTCGATCGGTCAGGAGATTGGTGATCGATTAGCCAAGGCGCTTCGTCAGGATTGGGCTCCGGTGATCACGACAGGCCTGGGAACGTTTGCGTTGGTCTTTGTGGTCGCTTCGGTACAGTCAGTGAATGATCTGTTGCCATTCCTGACGTGTGTGACATGGATTCTCCCTGTGCTCGTGGGTCTGCTGGCGATCGGCGCGGTCGTGGTGACGCGTTTCGGAGCGAGAACGGTTCAAAGCCCTGCTCTGACCGTTTATAGTCCGCCCGCAGGACCACCGGCACCTCCGGCCGGGCAGGCACCCCCTGAGTCTCTGCCTTAAAATCGCCCATGATATAATTAATCCGCCCCGTGCTTTCAACGGGGCGGATTGGTTTTTAGACAGTACCGCGCTTATCCCTTTATGTTAGAACTTGAACTTTGAATTTTGCCCGAAAATCCATTCGAAGTTCATCATTGATGAGACAGGCGGTAGGAGAATGCATCATGGCGATTAAAGAAATCCCAATTCCGAACACAATTATCCATAATGCGCCGCCTCCGCTGGTAGAGGTGTATGGCACACATCTCGAGATGGGACGCCAGATCGGTGAAGCGCGTCGTGAGCAGGTGAAACATAGTGTCGAAAATGGTCATGTGATGATCGACCAGACCTACAACACACTTGGGCTTACCTGGCATGGGGCAAAGATACAGGCGCGTAAATACCTGCCTTTTGTCGATGAACATTACCCACAGTATGTGGACGAAATGCGCGGCATTGCAGAGGGGGCGAATGTGGATTTCGATGACATCGTTGTGCTCAACGGTATGGAAGCGATGACGACGGATGCACTTCACCTGACGCGCTGCACGAGTTTCGCGGTCAATGAAGAACGAACAGCGGATGGTCATGTGCTTGCGGCTCATAACGAAGACTGGGTTCCCGAAGATGAGAACGACGTGTTTGTCGTTGCTGCGAAACCAGACGAAGAACCGCCGTATCTTGCCATGACGTATGGCGGGCTCTTACCGAATGTTGGATTCAACGCTTATGGCATCGCCCAGTTAATAGACTCTGTCTACCCAACCGATTCGCGCATTGGCATCCCGCGCATCATCGTGGCGCGTGCGGTGCTGGCAGCGCGTCGCGTTTCAGGCGCGATCGGGCGGACGCTTGTTTCTCATCGCGCCGCGGGCTATAACCACTTGATTGTGCATGAGAGTGGGGAATCGTATTCTGTAGAGGTCTCCGCCCGCAAATTCGACATCCTG
>DAINRK010000114.1:0-10455 GCA_036741855.1 Anaerolineales bacterium | reverse complement strand
GGCAACTCATCCAACGTAATCACAGCCCATCCTCCTGCAAAGACAGGAAAGACAACTGCAAACGCGAGCAGCAGCGTCAACATAATCGCGATACGGAACCTGGATAGCATTTTGTCTCCTTTGGCGAGTACAGTTTCATCATCCATACACCTCCTGAGGAAGATTGGTTCCCCAAAGAATTATCGAATCGGCTCTAATGATTCGGCGATTTTGATCGCTTCCTCGAGAGTCTGAGCCGTCTCAAGCCGATAGGTAATGTCTCCATCTGCCCAGATCAAAACATTTCCTTCAATGAGCCGCGTGAAATCCAGGTCACCGTTACGAAGTTTGAGCGGATAAGGCCCAACAGCCCAAATAGCGCGCTGGCCATTGACATTCGTTTCCTCAATCACCCTAGGTTCAGCTTTTTCAATGCCCCAACTTCCTTGGGGAACAAAATGGAGACTCATTAACACTTGATTAGGTTGGCGCGGATCGAGCCAGACGAGAATCGTCATTGTGCCTTCTGCGTCCTGAGCGAAAACATAGTCAGGCGGGCCCAGATCAACTGGATAGGTTGGCAGAAGAAGTGGGTAATCCACTTTCTCTTGAGCAGCTGCAAGAGTAGTTTTGCCAGCGATGCGACTTAAGGAGGGGATCAGCGTTGCAGATGGCAGTGATGGTGTGGATGTGGCCCGTGTTAATATGTCAGGGGTTGCCGTATGGATGGTATCAATAGGTGGCTCGGTTGGTCGTGGGAAAATCCTGACGATACCGATCTGAATAAACTCAATGATTGCAGCCCGCGCGGGAGGGATCAGCATAAGGCTTGAGAAGAGAATCAAAATGATGGTCAGTGACCAGGCCAAACGCTTGCCCCAAGCAGGGCCGAGGGGTCGAGAAATGAAACGTGAATCTGTTGAGGTGCGAAGGCGTGTCATCACAAATCCTGCAATATCTGGCGTGCGCGGATAATCCAATCTCTTGGCGATGGAACTCAATTGATTTTCAAAGTGTTCGCGTTCCAGCTCGGTCATGCCTCACGTCCTTCACGCTTATCAGCGAAAACAGGGAATTCCTGCTTAATAATTACTCGCAATTTTTCAAGCGCACGGCTTAACCGTGATTTGACCGTGCCCTCAGCTATTTGCAAAACCTCTGCAGCTTCACTGACAGAAAGGTCCAGAAAATATCGCAGATACACAATTTGCTGATCTGACAAGTTCAGGCTCTGCACGGCCTTCCAGAGATCATTCGCGTCCATAGTTTGCGCGCTTTTTTCCTCTACGCTGGCAGGACCTGGCTCATTACGAAAGGCGCGCGTCAACGCAGCCAAGTATCGCCCTGCTGAGCGGCGACGATTACGCGCCAGGTTTGCAGCAATACTTAACAACCACGGCCGCAGAGGACGCGATTGATCAAAGCGCTTCAGGTGATTCCAGGCGCGCAAAAACGTTTCCTGGGCTGTGTCTTCTGCATCATCGGGGTCGCCGAGGAGTAGATAAGCCAGCCGAAAAACCGCCTCTTGATGCGCAAGCACCAGCGGTTCCCAGGCCGACGCGTCGCCATTCGCGGCGTGTCGAATTAGAGTGGATTCATCCAATAGCGCCTCTCCGGAGAGGAGGTACTTTCATACGTTATACACCTTTAAACGAATTGAGGTTCCACTTTTCTTATTCCGAAGTCAGATTTTCGGGAGCGCAAACTTCATTGTGAAAAAAACGCATTTTCTTAAATTGTGATATACCCATAACCAGACCAAAGGAACATTGACCCTATTTTTGTTTGCTCTTACAATTCAAAATATGATGGACGTATGCATTTATAACGCTGGTTTTTATAGACCAGACCATGATCCTCCGTGTCGCTGATTTTGCGCGTCTATCTGATAACTACCAACAATAAATATCCCCGGAGGAAAATTTTATGTCCACAACCTTTGTTTCAAAACGTGCTCCCATCTATGCAGATGTACCTGATGAAAAGTGGAACGATTGGCGCTGGCAATTGAGTCATCGTCTGAATACAGCTGAAGAGATCGAAAAGATCATTCCGTTGACTGAGTCCGAACGAAAAGCGCTTCAGACGCAGGGCCTATTCCGCGTAGATATAACCCCCTACTTTATCTCTCTAATTGACCCGAACGATCCAGATGATCCGATCCGCAAGCAGGTGATTCCGCTTTCTGAAGAGATGCAATCCTTTACTGCAATGATGGAAGACTCCCTTGCAGAAGACCGCCACTCGCCTGTACCTGGTCTTGTCCACCGGTATCCGGACAGGGTGCTAATGCTTGTAACGACCCAATGTGCATCCTATTGTCGTTACTGTACGCGCGCGCGTATCGTCGGTGACCCCAGCCAAACCTTCTCACGCCAGGAATTTGAGATGCAGATCGAATATCTCAAACGCACCCCACAGGTCCGGGATGTCCTTCTCTCGGGCGGCGATCCATTGGTGCTTGCGCCCAAAATCTTGGAAGAAATCCTTAGCCGACTTCGTGCTATTCCACATATCGAGATTGTCCGTCTGGGAACGCGCGTTCCTGTCTTCATGCCGATGCGCGTGACTCAGGAACTTTGTGACATGCTCGCCAAGTACCACCCGTTGTGGATCAATATCCATGTCAACCACTCGAGTGAAATTTCATTGGAACTAGAACAAGCCTGCGACCGTCTTAGTAGAGCAGGTATTCCGCTTGGAAACCAGTCTGTTCTGTTGGCCGGTGTGAACGATAACGTCCATATCCAGCGCCAACTGGTGCAGGATCTGGTCCGTATTCGTGTGCGCCCATACTACCTTTATCAATGCGACCTTGTTGAAGGCGCAGGTCACTTCCGTACCCCTGTTGCAAAGGGAATCGAGATTATGGAAGGCTTGCGCGGTCACACATCTGGCTACGCTGTCCCACAATACATCGTCGATGCCCCAGGCGGTGGTGGCAAGATCCCAGTGATGCCGAACTATTTGTTGAGCATGTCTGATCACAAGGTGATTCTTCGCAATTACGAAGGCTATGTGGCCTCTTACGAAGAACCTACTGATTACCTGCCCAGCGAAGCGGCAAAATTCAAAGGCGAGAAACGACCTGAAGTTGGTCAGTCAGGCGTTCATGGACTGCTGGAAGGTGAGCAAATGTTCATTAAACCAGAAGGCTTTGACGATACTCATGACCGCCACGGAATTCAGCACCGCCTTAAGGATGACAAGAAATGGCAGCCTTTAGGCATTGGTGACGGCTCGTCCAAACCAAACGAAAAATAAGCGACCGAAGGAGACAAGAATGAAAAATTCCAGAATACGCATCCTCTTCACTGCAATGGCAATCGTTTTCGTGCTTGCCGCCTGCGTCCCTGCTGCGCAGCCCACGGTAGATCCCAATGAGGTTGCAAACCAGGTCGCGACATCGGTCGCGCTGACTGTCGCTGCTCAGAATACCCAGACCGCAGTAGCACGACCCACGGATACCCCGATTCCTTCCCCAACCTTAGTACCTACCCTCGTTCCGGTCCTCCCCACCGCGACTCCGTTTGTAGTTGTTCCTCCCACTGTTGTATCTGGAGGTGGGGGTGGCGTCACAACCACAAAACCAGACTATGCCTGTGACATCATCCGCCGCAGACCCTTCGACAATACCTTCTTCCGGCCTGGCGATCCATTTGATATCAAGTGGACGATTGTGAATACAGGAACCAGGAATTTGCGTGCTGGAACCGATGTCAAATACTCGATCGGTTCTCAAATGACAAGTGTCACTATGGTGGAATTGCCGGAAATGAGACCTGGTGATCAGTATGAAATCATTCTTGATGCTATAGCCCCAGCTACCGAAGGCCACCATATTATGACATGGGTTGTGGAAGGCCCATTGTGCTATCCGTATGCTGCGATCATCGTGGAGAAATGATAAAAGGATATTGACAAATAAGCAGATGCCACACGAAGGAATTTGAATGCGGCTCCAGGCTTGATTTTGGATGTGCAAGAGGAAAAATGTTTACACATAAAGCTAAGTTAATTGGATGGTTACTTGTCCTTGGGATGGTGCTGGCATGCGTCCCTTCGCTTCCAACCCCAATGCCTCCTCCAGATCCCGGCGCGATCAATACCTTTATCGCGCAGACGGTTAACGCGGCGTCCTCACAGACTGCTGCAGCTATGCCTACATCCACCTCTACGCCAACATCGACCCCGACCCCACGCAATACGGATACTCCTACTCCAACTTTCACATCGACTGTGATATTCATCCTCTTCACCCCTACGCCGCTGGTCATTCCCACCTTTACAGTAATCAGTAGTGGCGGCGGTGGAGGAAGCAGCTCCGATAATTACGCCTGCCAGGTGCTCAGTGTTTCACCCGCAAATGGCACAACGTTCGGTCCGCGTGCAGATTTCGATGCCGTTTGGCGTGTGAAGAATATCGGTCAAAAAGCGTGGGACCGCACCAGTGTGGATTATCGCTATACGAGTGGAGACAAGATCCATAAAGTCGAAATCTATGATCTGAGTGCGAACGTGCCCAGGAATGGGACTACGGACGTGATTGTGGACATGGTCGCGCCCAGAAACGCCGGAACTTACTCGACCACATGGAACTTGTACGTTGGTTCAAAATCGTTTTGCAATATGACTCTTAGGATCGTGGTTCGATAAAATCCAAATTGCCCTTCAAAAAACACAGCGGCAACCCAATTGGGTTGCCGCTGTGTTTTTGTGTATTCTACTGTGGGGCTGGAGGCAAGTTACTCATGGACTCCGGTCGTTTTCGCAAGGTGAAGAACCCAACGGCTACAGGCACCAAGATCATTAAGATCGTGAAGCATAAAAGTGTATATCCAATTGCAGGCGACAGAACCTGCGGCGTTGTCACTCCATCATTTGTAACATTAACTGGCGTTCCACTTGCAATAAGAAAACCCCACACACAACTGATAATGCTGGCACACCCACATACAAGAGTTGCGATTACTGTAATAATAATTGCTAAATTTCTATTTTGCATTTCGTTTGCTCCATTCAAAGATTATTATTGTGCGAGCAGTCTCTCCGGGATACTTAATGATTTAACTGCTCGCACAATTAGCTAACTTCGCAACTTCGCACCAAGCTCATATTCCAATCGCTTCACAATCTTATTGCGGATCGCGGCAGCTTCGGCATCTGTCATCGTTTTGTCTGATTGATAGGTGAGACTATATGCCAGCGACTTCTTCCTTGCGCCGATCTGTGCCCCTCGATAGACATCGAACAGACGGACGTTCGTCAGGGTCTTTCCACCCGTTTGCCTGATGAGGCTTTCGACACGCGCCGCTGGCACCGACTCGTCAACGATCACAGCGATATCCTCCAGCACCGGCGGCACTTCAGGGACAGGAACGATACCATACGTGGGCGTCACTGTGCGCAACAAATCTAAATCAAATTCTGCAACAATCACAGGAAAATCACCTACCTCATATTTCTCTCTAACCAATGGATGAAGTTCCCCAAACACGCCGACCTTTTGCCCGTTAACATTCACATCAGCAGCCTTGCCTGGATGCAGGTAATTAACGGAATCTATTGGCTCGTAAGCAACGTTCGAATAACGGAGCCCGCTCAAAAGGAGTTCGATTCGTCCCTTCATATCGAAGAAATCATAGACAGGTGAATCTTTCACATCCCAGGCCGTCGCGATACGCTGACCGGTCATCATGATCGCAAGTTTGTGCGGCTCATTCGGCAGTTCATTTTTGCTAGGCTCAAAGATCGAACCGATCTCATACATCGCAATTGACTCAGCCCGTGAATTTTGCTCGGCGGCTTCAAGCACAGAGGCAAGCAGACTGCGACGAAGCACACGTCGCTCAGGGGTGATCGGGTTCGCGATCACAATATACTTAGCTTGATGACTAAGGCGAGCTTCCCGCTCAGGGGTGGTCAGACGGTAACTAACCACCTCCTGCAATCCGAGGCTAACGAGAATATCGCGCACGCGCTCCTCCCATTCAAAAATGGGATTGCCAATCTGTGGTGGGAGAGCATCCGCCATGCGCGTTTCAGGGATGTTGTCATATCCATAGACGCGGGCGATTTCTTCCAGAACATCTGCCAGCCCCACGACACCTTCACCGATATCCAAACGATGAGGCGGCGTCTTTGCTTTCACAGAATTCTTTTCAACAGTACATTTGAACTCGAGCCGCGTAAGTAACTCAGCAATCTGTTTAGCTGTAAGATCAATACCAAGCAATCGTCTCACATCTTTCGGCGTGACAGTGATTGTTGGATCTTTTGGCTTGAGCGGATATTCATCCACAAGACCTGGCGCGATCTTGCCACCAGACCATTGCGCCATAAGCTGAAGCCCGCGTTTGACTCCTTGTTCCGCGAGCGCAGGATGCACACCGCGCGAGAATCGGAATGATGCTTCTGAAGGAAGATTATGTTGTTTCGCTGTCCGACGAATATTGATGAAATTCCAGGCTGCGCCTTCGAGCAGGACATTGGTTGTACTCCTACCGCGTACGCTTACTTTGCCCTGTCCCATCCCACCAAAAGTCATCTCCAAGCCTTTTGCGTCAAGAACTTCCTCCGACGCGTCATACACTTCACTTTCAGCACCGCCCATCACACCCGCGAGTGCTAGCGGACCTTTTTCGTCACAGACAAGCACATTCACTGACGTGAGTTTGCGTTCGTTGCCATCGAGTGTAATGAGTTTTTCACTATCCTTAGCCGAACGCGTAATGATCTTTACGTTATTCGTGCCTGCGCGATGTTTGAGCACATCGTAATCAAACGCGTGGAGAGGCTGGCCCAGATCAAGCATCGCATAGTTGGTTGCGTCGACGATGTTGTTGATGGGGCGCATTCCTGCCAGCCGCAAACGCCGCTGAATTTGATAGGGACTCGGTTTGATCTCAACATCTCGTATCAACCCAAGCACGAAACGTGGGTTGAGTTCCGGTTCGGTAATTTCAATGGAGATAGAATTCTCAACGGGGTCACCTTCCGTTTTAAGTTTGATGCTTGGCTTTTTGAGTTCACGGCCGGTCAACGCGGCGAGTTCGCGCGCGACACCGATCACATTCGCGTTGCGCGCCATGTTGGGAACGATGGCAATATCCAGAACCGCGTCGCCCATATAGTCTGCAAGCGGCATACCAACAGGAGCATCCTCATCGAGCAGGATGATGCCCTCATGCTCTTCAGAGATGCCAAGCTCCTTCTCTGAACAAACCATAGAATACGACTCAACACCCCGGATTTTCGTGCGCTTGAGAGTCGTCAACTGCAGACCTTCCGCATGACCATCGTAAAGTGTGGTTCCTTCTTTGGCATATGCAGCCTTTATAGACTTGGCTAATTTTCCTTTGCCCTTCAGGTGAAAGATATTCGGCGCTCCAGTGAGAACAGCTTGTGTCTCTTCACCATCATAAAGGTCGAGGAGCGTTAACCGGTCCGCGTTGGGATGTGGCATCACCTCACGAATTTCGGCAACGACCAGTTTTTCTTTCTCCCAGGCGATGCCACTTGTCTTGAACTCATGAGGTGTACCCTCTTTATATGCTGGGATCTCAAGACCAATATATTTGATCTCTTCTACTTCCAAACCGGCAAGCGTCAACTTGTGAGCAATTTCTTCAACTGTCAAATCGTCAAGATCAATGTAATCTTTAAGCCAGGAAAGAGGTATTTTCATATTTCAACTTCCTTTTCAAGAATCTAAACACAAATGACACAACGGGCACGAAGGAAACTTGTGACTTCACATTCCCTTCACAAATTAGTGCACTTCGTGCCCTTAGTGTTTAGGATATTTAGAATTGTTCCAAGAATCTGAGGTCATTGCCCCAGAAATATCGAATGTCGTCGATCTTATAACGCAGCATCAACTGGCGTTCGGGTCCCATACCCCAGGCAAAACCTGAATAGCGCGTGGGATCATATCCGCCGTTCTGCAAAACGACAGGATGGACCATGCCACATCCGAGAATCTCAAGCCAGCCTGAATTCTTACAGACCGCACATCCCTTACCGCCGCAAACAAAACACTCCACATCCATCTCTGCAGAAGGTTCTGTGAACGGGAAATACGACGCGCGGAAACGTGTGCGTACATTTTGACCGAACATCCTTCGTGCGAAATCGATTAGTGTCCCTTTTAAATCAGCCAAAGTGATGTTCTCACCTACTACAAGTCCTTCCACCTGATTGAATTGAATTTCAGAACGGGCGGTGATCTGCTCGTAACGGAAACACATACCTGGCAGCGCAATACGGATCGGCGGCGGGTTTTCGGGGTTCATCGCGGCATATTCGCGCATTGCGTGGATTTGCCCTGGTGATGTATGTGTGCGCAGCAAAATAGGGTTATCGCCGCGACCCTCAGCCTCTACGAAGAATGTATCCTGCATGTCGCGAGCGGGATGATTCGGAGGAAAGTTAAGCAATTGAAAATTGACTTCATCCGTTTCCACCTCGCGCGAGGTATAGACCTGAAAACCCATATCCGCAAGGATATCCAATACACGCCGTAATTGCTGTGTGGATGGATGCAGACGCCCAAGATGAACTCCGCGTCCAGGAAGGGTCACATCCAGAGCGTCTTCTTCAAGGGATTTCGCCAACACGGCGGCTTTGATCGCCTCGTCGCGCTCCGTCAAAGCGGATTCGAGCGCGACTTTTACACGGTTCGCCGCAGCGCCGACAGCGGGTCTCTCTTCCCTGGAGAGTTTACCCAACTCTGAAAAGACTTGCATCAGCGGTGAACTACGACCTACATTTGCGACGCGCCAAGCCTCCAGGGTGGCTGGATCCTTAATCGCGTTCAAAGCCTCCAAAGCAGACTTTTCGATCTCGTTCAGTTTATCTAGCATATACACCTCATTTCGTTCATGTCGTCGCTCCCGTTGGTCGCTCCTCGCAATGACATCGTCACAAAACAAAAACCTCTCGTCCACAAATGGGACGAGAGGCGCTTAAGCATCTCGCGGTACCACCCAGATTTCCCGCCAAAGGCGGGACACTTTGAGCTGACTAACATCAGCCTCTCGTGTAACGTCGAGAACACGGCTTAGACTACTTGTAGCGCCTATAATACGTTACGTTCACCTTCACGGCTCGAGAGGGAACTTCGACTGGTTTTAGACGAGTGTAATTTTCAGCGCCCTAAGGATTACACATCTCTGGCGGCTTCCGCCAGTCTACTTTCCTCTGTCATTGCCTTTCAATTGGGGTCGCCTGTTAAGCTTTATTATCTGCGAAAACTGGGGAATGTCAAGGCTGGGATTCTCCCTAGGTACGGGAGCGCGGCTGAGGATTCGCGGGAAGTGTTAGTCTACAGCCTTCACCAGACAATACGAAAAATAAATCCGTTCCCGATTGACAAAGCTGTTGTATACACCCGATCCTTCGACTGCGGCAAAGGTCTCCATCCAGGGATGAAGAATTTTGGGTGTAAACGCATGCACAAGTTTACGAGTACGCTCGCTGGTTCGTTTCAGTGCACTGAGAACATGAGATGTGATATCGGACTTGGATTTAACTTGAAAACCTGCCTCTTTGATATCGCGATCTAATTGAGGAGCACTCGTGGGTGTGCGAAAATCCGCATAGAGTAAATGTCCACCGTTACGAAGCACACGGTATACGGACTTGAAAAAAGCATCCTGGCGCGGATAACAATGAGACGCTTCGACGTTCAAAACAGCATCGAAGTGATCGGTTGGAAAATCCAACGCCTGGGCATCACCGATACGAAAGTCAATGTCGATGGTGCCGTGGGTTTTTCGGTTGTAAGCAATGGCTTTGGGATTCTGATCGATTGCCGTATATGTTTTGGGTTGATGGTAGCGTTTGACAAATGAGGCACCACCGCCATGACCGCAACTTACTTCGAGAACATCCTTCTCAGTGAGATCCCAGCCGCTCGCGACATGATGGTACAACTGAATGGCAGGTCGATTGGGTTCATCTTGCGGCTCCAGCTTGATCGTTTCACCTTCGGGAGTCCAATAGCCATAATTGAGGAAAGCGACAGGATGGTTGCCGATGCGTCCAGTGAGATATTGATACCAAATTTTCCAAAAAATTTGTTTGAAGGAGGGCATTACGAAATCACCCCTAACTTCCTCCCCACTTTCGCGAACGCATCCAGTCCCTGACCTAAATCATCATTGTCATGCGCGGCCGAAATCATGACACGGATACGAGCTTTGCCTTTTGCTACAGTGGGGAATCCGATTGCCATAGCGAAGACACCGTTCTCAAATAACTCACGGCTGAATTGTTGAGCAAGTGGAGCTTCACCCAACATCACAGGTGTGATCGGCGTTTCGCTGACGCCAGTATCGAAACCGAGTTTTTTCATTTCTTCCTTGAAGTATTTTGCGTTTGACCAAAGTTTATCCACTAGTTCAGTAGATTCTTCCAACAAATCAACAGCCGCGAGACAAGCCGCCGCGTCTGGCGCGGTGACTGCGGAGGAGA
>DAINRK010000113.1:9562-10473 GCA_036741855.1 Anaerolineales bacterium | reverse complement strand
CGAAGTGATTGTCCGCGCCGTTCGTATGCCAGATGATATCAAAGCCACGACCAAGCATCTTCTGCACAAATGGATCGGCCTCGTAACCATTATTTTCGTAGATGTTATCGTGAGGATAGAAGTGTTCAGGGTTGTGTCCAACATCGATCTCATTTGTAGCGAATCCAATCGTCAGCCGGATCCTCATATCTTCTCCTCAAAAGATAATAATGAATAGGATTATTTCAATGTCATGAGATAAGCTAGAAGTGCGGCCAACTCTTCGCTGGTCAGTTCCTTGCCAAAGTTAGTGGGCATCGTATTGGCAAATCCATCGACAAGATACTCCTCCGGAAGCAATATGGATGTTTCGAGATAGGTCTGGCCATCATAGCCAGGGATGCGCGATGCTGCCCGCGTTGCTACACCCGCAAGCGATGGACCAATCACAATCGTGTTGGGCGTGAGCGCATGGCATTGCGCGCATCGAAGGGTAAATACAGCTTGTCCCTGTTGCTCAACGGGCGTGAGCGTAGGACTAGATCCACCCGCGCCAGAACAAGCCGCCAATATTATGGCAGAGAAAATAACAATAAATACCTTGAAATTCATGCAGGGATTTTCCTCGTCGTCAAGTGTATGAATTATCCAATGCCCTGCAATCTTACTGCTTTGCGGATTTGAAGGGATATTATTCGATTGATGAAAGTACTCGCTTATTTCATCCGTTCCACCACTAACTCTGCTACATCCTTGACTTCTAGTGATCCCCCATCTGCTTTCGACGCATCACTCAGCATGGTCATGCAAAATGGACAGCCGACCGCGAGTGTATTCGCGCCGGTGGATTTTGCCTCCGCCAGGCGCGCTGCATTCACTCGAGTAAAACCTGGCTCCTCTTCCTTCCACATCTGAGCTCCGCCCGCGCCACA
>DAINRK010000113.1:0-9552 GCA_036741855.1 Anaerolineales bacterium | reverse complement strand
TTGGCTGAATTACGCGGCATTTCAATATTCTCTAGCCCAGCCGATTTTAGATCCTCGCGGGGAGCATCGAATACCTTGTTATGTCGTCCCAAATAACACGGGTCATGATAGGTGATCTTCATCATATCGCCATCGAGTTTCATTTGGATCTTCCCGGCGCCAACCAGCTCGTTGATCAATTGCGTATGATGGATCACAGTGTAGTTGCCACCGAAGGCAGGATACTCATTTTTGATCGTGTGCAGGCAATGCGGGCAGGTTGTTACGATCCTCTTTGGTTTCACCTCATTCAGTATTTCAACATTCTGTGTCGCCAGCCCAAAGAAAATGTCTTCACGTCCTGCGCGGCGGGCCGAGTCTCCATTACAGGATTCGTTTCGTCCCAATACCGCATAGTTGACTTCTGCGGCGTTCAAGATCTTTGCAAAGGCTTGCGCAGTCTTTTGTGCGCGGGCGTCGGTGGCGGGTGCGCAGCCAACCCACCAAAGAATCTCTGGTTCTGGATTATTTTCAATCGTTGGAACATTCAGCCCCTCGGCCCATTTCATGCGATCGGCTTGTGAGACGTTCCACGGGTTGGCATTGCGCTCCATGCCCTTGAACGCGTTTTCCAATTGCTTGGGGAATTTACTTTCCATCATCGTGAGATTGCGACGAATATCCAGAATATCGCGCATGGGTTCATTGCCAACAGGACAGATGTCTACACATGCGCCGCAGGATGTACACGCCCAGACTGCTTCTTCAGAAATCAAATTCAGCATCGGTACATCCAGGCCGCCGTCATAATTCAGGTGATAACGTTTGTTGACCTCAAGCGCAGCAGGAGAAAGCACCTTGCCTGTGTTATACGCGGGACAAACTTCCTGGCAGCGAAAACATTGGATGCAGGCATAACTGTCCATAATTTGTTCCCAGCCCAGGTCTTTCATCGTCCCTGCGCCGAACTGTTCGATGGATTGATCGTCCAGGTTGATATAGTTCAATTGCCCGATGGATTTTCTTTCAGGTTTCAGTGCAAAATTAATTGGAGCAAGAAAAAGATGGATATGTTTTGAATAAGCAAAATACGGAAGGAAGGCAACTACCGCGCCGATGGACAGCCAGAAGGTAATATGCTCGCCGATCATCAAAACATTCGCATCCACCCCGGACCACAAGCCTGATACCGATGAAATAATCGGTTGCCAGCTGTCGGTTTTTCCCTGCGACGCCAAATGAAAAGATTCACCCAGGAGTCTCATCAGGTTATGTGTGAAGAAGGTGGCTGTGACGATTGCAGAATCGCGCGTGATACCCGTGCGCGCTTTTGGATGGAGTAATGTTGTCTCACGCGTGGTCAGAGTCGGAGGTCTAAGTATGTAGCGGCGGAATGCAAGTGATGCCAATCCAATGAGAATACCGACTCCCAAGAAGTCCGCAAGTAACCTGTATACATTTCCAAATTGGCCACTGTTCTCGAGGATTTTGAAACCGGTATAAGCATAGATCAAGTCTGAAATATTGATCAATAAATAGACGAAAAATCCCCAACCCACAAATGCATGAAATAAGCTTGGTCCGAGTCTGAAACGAAAAACAGGTTGGAAGAAAATTACTTTGGCAATGATGTCTCCTATTCGCTTCCATGCCAGAGACCAATCTATCTTGCCTTGCCCGCCTGCGATATTTCTCGCAATGCGTTGCACTCCGCGGTAGGTGTAATAAAGCGAAATGACAGTTGCGATTGCGAAGAGGATTTTTTCAATGAGAGTAAGCATGAACATCTCCTACATACCCTCTTCTATAAGAGAGGGTTGGAGGTGAGGTAGGGTTCTTTAGTTTAGCACAGAAAATAAATGCGGAGGTTCGTGCCTCCGCTATATATCATTCACAGTGATGTATTCAATCTTTTTTATTGTTGGCTGCTTATCTCATTCACGTATTCAATGGCCCCTTGACATGCCGGTTCCAGATTCGAAGAAAGATTCTCCCAGTTTAATGGTTGGTCTCGACCCACTGTCACATCGAGCGCGTCCCCTAAACAGCCAGGACCTGCATTGTAATTCACGAGCGTGAACTTCCACAGGTCTTCATAGGTTGCAGAGGTTCCCGCCGGGCTTCCAGTGATATTCTCCACGAGTTGACCTGCCTGTTCACAATTTGCCAGCAGTGTATGAGCAAAGATACCGATGCTGAAATTCGCACGATCCAAATCGATTCCTAACGGGCATTCCTCACAGTTTGCGTTCACCGCATCGATCAAGGCCAGCCTCACATAGGCCTGCTGTTCCTCTGTCAAATTCAAATATCCCTTACTGCATTCCGCCGAATCCATCACCAGGGGACAAAACTGATGGAAGAACGGAGGATTCCATAGTAAAGTGGTATCTGCTCCAAGTTCGGTGAGTTGACCGAGCCCAATATCAGATTTCAGAGTTGCTCCTGGCCAAAACTGACTCTCAACTGCAAAGATATTTTTAAGCAGATGAGCTGGCACGCCTGAATCCTTTGCCACGTTCAGGATGATGGAATCGAACTGATTTTGCCATTGGGTGACGGCCCCGCGCGCAACTTCCATCCCGCAGGCGGAAGCGCCGCCATCTGGTAACAGTCCGCCGTCCGCGCAGGAACTCGCATCCACCATGCCGCTGCGAATTAACTGTGCGGCTAAGTAGTTATACGGCACATCTGTGCCAAGCTTCTCACTTTCAGTAGGCGTGCTGAGCCATTCCGGTGGTCCTCCCACAGGAGGTAATACACCCCAGGCTTGTACACAACTAGCAACCGGAACACCTGCCCACTGGCTACTCAATACATCCACATACCAGAACGAACGGTCAGGATCACCTTCATCAGCAAGTGCAACGCGCACCAGCGCATTGAATACTTCGCTGCTATCGCCATAGCTAGAGTATGCCCAGAATTGAAGAGTGACTCCCTGTTCACCAGTCACTGGAAGTTGTAATCTGCATAGCGGTCCGCAGTTGAATGGCTGACTGCCATATAATCCCTCGATACCAATAATGGTATAGTCCGGCAGAGGTTCAATGCCAGTTAAAACCAATATGGGTTCAAACTCGCAAATGCTGGTCGATGAGGTGTAAACGGGATTGCAATTTTCAACGGTTACCTGCACAGTGGGCGGGGGAAGTATTGTCGAGACCTCTTTTTGTGCAGGCTGGCTGTCCACGAGGACCAAAAAGAAACCTTTGCAGAGATCCGTGTTAGATTCCAGACAGGGCGGTTGAGCTATCCATTTCTCGTAAATATTTTCGCCACAATCAATGTAGATATCTCCTGGTGTTGGCAGGCCTTCATGATCAATTTCAATCATGCATTCTACATCTGTCTCGCCCCAACGCCTGAGCCACCAAAAATATTTGGTGTAATCCACAACGACAACAGAAAATCTATCGGGTCCGGGCGGAGCCGGATCTGGCGCGGCCTGCCCATCCAAAGAAGACACGGATGCGATTCCCAAAAAAATCGACAGCACCATTAGCATCCGCAGCAGAAACTTATATCCAGCCCAAACTCGCATAAGAAATTAGTCCGTTCATATTATAGCGGACTATCTTATGTTATTGCTCTTTTTTGCGTCCCCTTTTGGTTACAGTTTTTGTTGGTTTCTTAGGCTTTGGCTGCTTGGTCTCAAGCTCGCTAGCAGTCTTGTCCAGTTCTTCGAGCATCTCTACATCCCGGTTAAGATTGCGATTACGCAGATAGAGACTAACCACATAAAGGCCCATTACAATGAATACAACTGCGTATCCTGCGATCATATACCCGGAAGTATCGGGTGTTGGTTCTTGAAAAAACATCTTCTCTCCTGTACTTTCTTGGATGTAGGTCTCAGACCCGCATGAAACAAAGATTACATTGTTACTTTTAACTTCAACTGCTCGACCTTTTCCTGGAATTCACCGAGACGGATACGGTTCCAGAACAGGTCAATGAAGATCACTGTGAAGGTAAATAGCGCAAAGAAGAAAACACCGAGCATGTCACCGGTCATATTAAAACTACCATCCGCTTCCGGGTTGGATCCAGCGATAACCACGGGGTGAATCGTGCGAAATAATCGGATCGCAAAGAAGGTAATTGGCGCACTTAGCCCACCGAGCAGCGCATAGACTGCGCCAAAGCGGGCACGGCGATCAGGATCATCAATGCCCTGCCGAAGCATAAAGTACGCGATGTAAATTAACTCGGTGATGGTTGCTGTAGTGAGGCGCGGATCCCATGTCCACCAGGTATTCCATACGGGCCGTGCCCAAATCGAACCAAGCACAATTGTGATAAAAAAGAAGACGAGGCTTACTTCAATCGCCGCGACTTGAATACGATCCCATTTCCGGTCTTTCGTAACCAAATAGATCACACTAAGGACTGCCGCGAAGATGAAGCCCAGCAGGGCAGTCCATGCTGTGCCAACGTGAAAGTAGAACACGCGCTGCACATCTCCCATCACCCGTTCAGTGGGGGCAACGACAAGAGCAAGATAGGCCGCTGTACCTAATACAAGAATGGAAAATACGTCAAGTATTTTTAGAGTAACTGGTTTGTTTTTCATAGAAATTCCTTTGAGTGAAGGGATTGGTTGTGCATTTGTCGAACTCCAATCTCCATATACTATTCTTCCACAACAGTATCGAATACCATAAATGACACTGCAATAAAAATAATATCGTAGACGATCAGCAGATTAATAGGTAAGAGAATTTCTGTCAACTCAGAATTATTCAGAAAGCCCCCACTGGCTTTTACAGCTGCCAATAATACAGAGAAGGCAACGGGAAATAGCAAAATAGGTAGAAGCACATCTCGGGTGCGAGTCTGCACAGACATGGCTGCCAGCAATGTGCCCACCGCTGTATATCCGATGGAGCCAAGCAAAATCACCAACAATAACCCTGGCTGGAACAGATTGGTGTTATACAAAAAGCTGTATATCGGCAGAACGATTATTTCTACAAGGGACATAAAAGCCAGATTACTGAGGAACTTACCGAAGTAGATCGCGGATCGATCTACGGGCGCTAGTAACAAGCCGTCAAAAGAGCCGCGATCCTTTTCGATTGCCATTGAGCGATTCAGACCAAGCGTCCCTGCAAAGGCGAATGTTGACCAGAGCACACCCGCAGTCACAGATTGCCGAGTTTTGATATCCAATTCGAGCGTGAAATTGAAGATGAGAATCACCAGCAAAGAGAAGACCAGCATGGCTGAAACCAATTCGAACGAACGAAATTCTGCACGGAGGTCTTTCCATACAATAGCAAAAATTGCTCGGAGAAGTGATGGAGTTGGGGAGGGAAGATCAGCCATTCATGGCACACAAAAGTCTTAGGCGAGAAGTGCCTGTCTATAAAATGTGAGTAAGTTGGTTTTCTTTAGTTGTCTTTGCGTTGCCGATGCTGCGATTACGCCACGTGACAAAATATCAAAACGTGTTGCAAGCTTTTCTGCATGCGACAGATCATGGGAAGTCATAACCACAGTGCGTCCTTGCGCGGCAACGACCTCTAAAACGTTATCCAGCATAGAGGATGCGTCCTGATCCAGGCCTGTATAGGGCTCATCGAAAAGCATTACGTCGGGATCATGAAAGATGGCACGCCCAATAGCAAGCCGCTGTTGCATTCCACGCGAAAACGTACGGACAAGGTCACGTCGACGGGTTTCAAGGCCTACCATTTCGAGGATTTCCGTAATGCGTGATTGGTAATTTGTAAACCCATATAAGCGTGCATAAAACCGCAAGTTTTCTTCGGCACTTAAATCGCCATAAAGCAGTGGAAGATGCGAAACCACACCAAGCCTTGCGCGCACCTGAGCGGCCTGCTGTGGCAATTTGTAACCCGCGATATGTACTTCACCTAATGACGGTCGGGATAATGATGCAAGGATTCTCAAAAACGTTGTTTTCCCCGCACCGTTCGGACCCAGTAACGCGACAAATTCTCCGGGCTGAACTTCAAAGTCCACACCGCGTAACACAGTCTTTAATCCGAATCGCTTGACAAGTTTTTTGACGATGATCATGATTTTTCAGGGATTAGAGACTGAATAGCGGAGATTGATTCTCTAATCGCTAAGTTCGTTTCTCAATATTTCTTTCAATTCATTACGCCGTTTTTGATAGGGCCCATCTGAAATCCTCTTGGCCTGATGAAGGTCATCCAGGGCGATGATCGCATCCATTACTTCCTCTGGCGACTCAAATTCGTCTCCTTCATCTCTCTGGTTGTTTTCTTCGAAGTTTTGGTGGTCGCGTATATAGATCCATGCTCCGGCGAGGATCAATGCAAGTCCGAGTGCGGCTGCGCCAAATAATATGCTTCGATTCGGGTTTGATTCAATTGTGGAAGCTGGAGGCGATGTTGATGCTTCTTTTGGTATACCCGAAAGAGTAAATCTAAGCGTATTTCCTGCTGGCAAATTACCTGCTGCATACATCTGAAAGTTTAGGCCCTCAATCGTCTGCACACCATGATCGGTCAACTGTGACCCTTCTGCGTTTACACCTTCGGGCAGAAAAACTGTAAGCGATGCAACCGACAAAACAAATGGGTGAGTGATTTCGACCTGGTTACCTTTCGTCATGGTGGAATAGACTATTAATCCATAAGGCTGTTCATTCGGTGGAAATGCGATGTTGTCATCCTTGGATGTGATGGGCTGACTATCCTGCATGGGTTCGAAGCCCAGCGGCTGTGCGCCTTCTGGCGATTTGATGAATGGGATTTCCACGCCATCCTTCAACTTCGCAATGATCGTCTTGTCCGTTAAATTGCGGAAGGTATATACACCATAAACCTGAATCTCACTCTCTGCATAATCGTAGAAGATACGCGCATCATCTATCGTTAATGCAGATGGATCGTCCGTCGTTCCATACAATATGATTGGGGATAGGTTCAGTGTAGATACGCCCTCCTTGACCACCGCAAACTCAGACTGCAGCGTGATGCCTGCATGATCTACCTGAGCTAAGAAAATGCGATTAGCAGGCATTTCAACATTTTCAAAAGTGAACGTGCCATTTGCGTTCACAATGCCATCCAGGCTCAAGATTTCTGTTGGAGTTGCATTTGGATCTGTTCCGTGGTCGAATCCGCGTAGAGTTATCTCTAAATTGGATGGTAAGTCTACACCAGTCTTATTCTCGATAAGACCAGTAATAGTGCCAAAGCCTGGTTTTGATATTTCTGTCAGTTCACTCGGGACTGTAGCCTGGGCCGTGCCTTCGATTGGCGTTCCCACAGGGGAGACAGGAGTCTGAGAAATGGCTACAGCCTCGGTTGCAGGCGGAGCGAGAGGCGAAGAGACTGATGCAACAGATGCGGTTGAGAATGACAACGTTCGCAGATAAGCGGCAACGGCCCACACTTCATCCTCATCCAAATTTTTGCCAAACGCTTTTACTTCATCATTTCCCTCTTTGACGATGCGAGCCAGTTCCACCTCGCTCAATGAAGCCATCTTCAGTTGGTCTTTGAAATAATCTGTTGGACAGTCTGCGCAATTGGCTTCAAAGAGTTCCCTACCCTTTTCAATTTCATCTTCGGTTGTGTGAAAAGTCATTGCATACGCGACCACATCCCAACGTTCCTGATCGCTAAGACTTGCAAAGGGAGGCATAAAGCGCTCTATGTTGCCGCGCGTAACAGTTGTATACCATTGAGCAAGTGACGCAGGACGTGCAATCTCAGGCAAGCCAAATGCTGGGACTGTTACGCCCTGTAATTGGATACCCTGCGGGCCATCGCCCATACCGGTCTCGCCATGACACGGCGCGCATTTTTCTGAATAAATCGCCGCGCCGTTTCCAGTGCTGGGCGTCTGTGCAGGATAGAGTGGTCCTAGTGTTGGGACGGGAGTCGGCGGAACATAGTTCGGAGGGGGAGTAATATCTTCAGCGAGCGTGAAGTTGCAGGCAGTAAGGATCAATATCCCAAAAATGAGCAGTGTAATATCGCGTATTTTCATTATATGTTTCGCAAGTATTACCAATGCCCTATGCTAGCGCCTTCCCACATGATGCACAAAACCGGTCTGAAATCAGCACAGGCTTGCCACATTTTGGACAGAATCCTGCGGACTTTTCCTTGTGGTCTCTACGCCGTGCAGAAATCATCGATTCAAGATCGTCATCTTTGATATTAGATCTCGCGATGGATACCTCTACACGCCGCGTTGCGATGGTGCGTTCGATGCGCTCCTCCGGGTTTTGACCGGCGGCACTTGCCTCGGGCGCCGATGAGGAAACGCGAGGTTTTTCGTTGCGCCGCGAAGGATTCTTTTTATCCACTCCTCCGCGTTGAGGATTTGATCCTTGTTGCAACGTACGCTCATCAATTTTTCTTAAAATATCTGCCCCTGTTTGTAACAGATTTGCACGTTGTGTCGGATAATCCTCGCCGGGAATCTTTCCCAGCTTGAAATCAAAATCAAGCTCCTGCAGAGAGTTAATGATTCGGTCACGTTCTGCCATAAGCGCGGAGAGTTCATGTTCCTCTTCAGTGATAGGGCGTGCGGACCTCTGTACCAGCGGTGCATAGAGATACATCGCTACAAGAACGAGGATTGCAAGGGTAAAGAAGAGCGCTGCGATGTCCATATTTCATTTATTTCAGCAACAGATCAATCTGTGAGCGGATTTGCTCAATTGACGTAAGTGGACCAATATGCACATATCGTAACACACCCTCACTATCGATAAAATAAGTTTCAGGCACACCGGTAATACGAAAGTATTGTGAAAGTGGCCGCGCTCGCTGCAGGTCGCGGTCTTCCCCATTAGGATAGGTGATGTTGAATTTCTTCAGGTAAATATTGGCCTCGGTAGGCGTATCCACGTAATCGGCTCCAAGAAATATAACCTGCCCTGTGGACTCGTATTCCTGCCATGCCGCTTGAAGCACGGCTGCCTCCTGTTCACAAGGCTTGCACCATGAAGCCCAAAAATTGATGACGACCACTTGGCCGCGCAGATCAGAAAGTTTTATCTGACTTTGTCCGTTGTATTCATATCCCTCAAACAACGCGAATGTGAAATCGCTGATGGCACTGCCGGGCTGCACCGTCCCTTCCTGGGCGCGATTCAATTGAACAGCAACAATGGCTAGCAGTCCTACCAGGAATACCCAGATGATAATTTGTACCCAGATGGGTACACCGCGTCGCGGTGCAGCGTTTGTTAGTTCGGCCATGAAGGTTTCCGGCCCTCTCTCCCAGCAGGAAGAGGGCTGCAAGCAAGTTAATTTCTCTTCTTTAGTTCTTCTTCCAACTTTGAAATATATGGATCCTGGATTGGACCTGTCCCTTTTCGGCCATTCTTCCGGTCGTCCACACGCGCTTTCTCGACCAAAGCTGACTCCGTCGTGATTGGCTTCTTCCACGCCTGAAAGCCGCGGAAGAGCATGAACGCGCCGAGGAGAAAAGCTGCTATGGGTACGATATAAGTGACCAATCGATTGTGCGGGTCGTTCAATACCTGAGGACAATAATGCACGACAAAATATTGCTTAATGTCTGCCTCGCTTTTTCCCTGGGTGAGCATTTCAC
>DAINRK010000112.1:0-10523 GCA_036741855.1 Anaerolineales bacterium | reverse complement strand
TTTCTATAGCGAGATCGAGGAGAATGATATGTATCGTTACCCAAGTGCCGGCAGAAGCCGCGGCTCTTCCATAAGTGGCCGGCTTATCTTTGCGGCTATAATCGCGATTGTATCTTTGATAAGTTACTTCGGATCCAGGCAGGATAATCCCGTCACAGGTGAAACACAATATATTGGCATCACTGTTGAACAGGAAATTGCCTTAGGGTTGCAAGCTGCGCCACAGATGGCAGAAGAGTTTGGCGGCCTTGATCCCAATGAGAATGACCAGGCGCTTGTAGACGAAATTGGAAACTTGGTCGTTCAAAGCTCGGTGGCCAGTCAGACACCTTATCAATACGAATTTCATCTGCTTGAGGATGAACAGACGATCAATGCTTTTGCATTACCAGGCGGTCAGATTTTTATCACGCGCGCGTTGTTTGACAGACTTCAAACAGAGGGTGAACTGGCAGGAGTTTTAGGACATGAAGTGGGGCATGTAGTTGCCCGCCATTCCGCTGAACATATTGCCAAAGCCCAGCTCACTGAAGGATTGACGGGAGCCGCGGTCATCGCGACATATGATCCGGATAATCCCGCAAGTGCGAATTCGGCACAAATCGCAGCCTTGATAGGGCAGATAATCAATCTAAAATTTGGACGTGATGATGAACTGGAGTCAGATTTTCTTGGTGTTTGTTTCATAAGTGACGCGGGATTCAACCCCCAAGAACTTGTGAGTGTGATGCAAATACTGGCTGAAGCCAGCCAGGGAAATGGACCGCCGGAATTTTTCAGCACCCATCCGAACCCAGAACGTCGTATTGAGCGGATTCAGGAAGCCATACAAAATATCAGCGCATGCCCGTAGAGATAATTGTTGCTTAAGTTACCTTCAAAATGAAAGCCGCGCATTGTTCAATGCGCGGCTCTTTGTTATGGTCCGGGTCCGCTTCAGGAGCGGCGGACCATGCCCACAAGGAAGAGCAGAATGACCGCGCCCACAATTGCAACAATCAAACTGGTAAGGTTGAAGCCGGTCACTCCCGGTGCTCCGAAGACGTTGGTCATAAGGAAGCCTCCGATGATGGCTCCTACAATACCAACGACGATGTTGGCAAGAGCACCCATTTGGGCATTCTTACCCATAATCATGCTAGCGATCCAGCCGGCAAGTGCCCCAAATATGATCCAGACAAGCCAATTCATTTCTACCTCCGTGGTAACTGATAAGTTGTCGACAACTCTTGCTCGGGCAGATGGGATCTGCCTCTAATCATTTTCAACCCGACGGTTTGTTAGAAGTTACGCCACTACCAAACTAACCGCAACTGTTCCTGAAAGAATCGACAGATATAAATAAGTACAGCTTTTATCGTCTAATTGTGGCTTCTCTCTCGGGACCCACTCCAATCCACTTAATAGGGATTGCAACGGCGTCTTCAATCATCCGCACATAATTCTGAGCGTTTGCCGGCAGCTCTTCAAATAACCGCGCCTCGCTGATATCCTCCTGCCAGCCTTTCACTGTTTTGTATACAGGTTCGACTTTTTCCAAAACATACGTGTCTACATCGGTGTATCTTACAGGGTCACAACTTAATTCATATCTAGTGCAAACTTTAATTTCATCGAGTCCGCTCAATACATCCAACTTCGTTAAACACAATTCTGTCACGCCACTTAACTCAACGGCCGTTTTCACCAGTTCCAAATCTAGCCAACCGACACGGCGAGTACGCCCAGTCGTTGCAGCAGTTTCCGCGAACTTCTTATAGACTTCATTTTCCGTATCATGAATTTCTGTCGGAAGTGGCCCCGCGCCGACGCGGGTGGTGTAAGCCTTTGTCACACCAACCACATTCGTAATATAGCGTGGCGGAATTCCCAGTCCCGCGGAAGCTGCAGATGGAATCGTCGTCGAGGCGGTCACAAACGGATACGTTCCCCAATCTGTATCCAGAAATGTTCCCATAGCTTGTTCAAGAAGGAAGTTCTTACCTGCTTTCAGTCCATCTTGCACAAGCGAGAATAACTCGCGAATATATGGCTTTAATCGCATGTGGTATTCGCGATAGGTATCGCGTACTTCTTCATAGTTCAGTGCCTGACCACCCAACGCTAGGATTATCTTATTCTTCAACTCCAATTGAACTTGCAAACGCGATTCAAACGCCTTGCTCCCAAAATCGCTCCAACGGATTCCGTTGTAACTGACCTTATCTGCAAATACTGGCCCAATGCCGCGGCGTGTGGTTCCTGTTGCACCTGCTCCTTTTGCTTCTTCATACAAACCGTCTAATATTTTGTGATATGGCATGATAAGATGTGAGCGCGGTGAAATCCATAAACGACCTTCAACGCCAATGCCTGCGTTATTCAATAAATCGATTTCTTCGATCAAAACAAATGGGTCAATCACCACGCCTCCGCCAATCAATCCCACTGTGTTGCGGGCGAAAATCCCTGAAGGCACGAGATGAATCTTGAACGTGCCAAACTCGTTGATCACCGTATGCCCCGCATTATTCCCACCATTGAACCGCGCCACATAGTCTGCGCGCTCAGCGAGATAATCAACAACTTTCCCCTTACCTTCATCACCCCATTGAGAACCTATCACTGCTGTAACTGTCATTAATCCTCCGTTATTCGGTGCTCGATCATCGTTATTTGATTTTTCGATTATCGAATATCGAATCTCCAATTACTTGATCTGTTAACTGGACTGCCAAGCCAATATATGATTTTGGAGATAGACGGCTCAGCCGCTCGCGCGTTTCCTCATTTACATCAAGCGCTTCAACCCAGGACTTGAAATCTGCCTCCGTTAAGAGGCGTCCCTGTGTCCGAGACTTAAGTGACTCGTACGCGTCACTTCGCCCAGCCGCGCGGAGAATCGTTTGCGCGCCCTCACTGACAATTTCCCAATGTTCGTTCAAGTCACGTTGGATTTCTCCTTCATCGGCCTCTACGCGCGAAATGCCATGTGTTATGTTATTCCATGCCAGTAATGCATGCCCCAACGCAACTCCGAACGTTCTTCGCACAGTTGAATCAGAAAGATCTCTTTGTAATCGTGAGACAGGCAGTTTTTGTCCATAGTAGGTGAGAAGCGCATTTGCTAACCCTAAATTCCCTTCTGCATTCTCGAAGTCGATTGGATTGACTTTCTGAGGCATGGTTGAAGATCCGATCTCGCCCTCGACGATTTTTTGTACTAGATACCCATCACTAATATATCTCCACATGTCCTGCGTATAGTCAATAAGTATAGTGTTGACGAGTTTGATCGAATCAAAATAACGAAGCCAATTGTCATAAGGCAGGATTTGACTTGTAATCGAATTTGGTAAAAGTCCCAGGCTCTCGATGAAGTCTTTGCTAAAAGAAATCCAATCCACTTGTGGCACAGCAACTTGAAATGCGTTGAAGTTGCCAACTGCACCATTTAGCTTTGCTTCAAATTTGTGACTTGCAAGGTTATCGCGACATTTCTTTAAGCGAGCGAGATAAACCACAATCTCTTTCCCTAACGTTGTGGGAACGGCAGGCTGACCGTGGGTCCGCGCCAGCATAGGGAGGGCGCGGTACCTTTTTGCAAATTCACTCAATGAGGTGAGGAGGTTATCTAATGCAGGAAGTAGAACTTTATCACGTGAATCACGTAAGGCAATGGCCTGTGCAATGTTGTTTACATCTTCTGAAGTGAGTCCAAAATGAATCCATGGATGAAGGTCCGCGGCGATTTTCTCGCGAAAAAAATATTCAATCGCTTTGACATCATGCCTGGTCGTCTTTTCGTATTCTTGGATTTTGTGCGCATCTTCGTCAGTGAATGAATCTAGGGCATTGCGCTCGGAACTTGTCAAAGGGCGGACTAGGCCTATTTTGGAAAGAGCAGATAAAAAGTCAAGTTCGAGGCGAGCGCGCAAATGGAGATAGGCAAATTCGGAGAAGTAATCTCGCAGCGGTGCTGTCTCGTTTTCATAGCGTCCATCCAGAGGGGAAAGGGCGTGAATAGCCATTGTCAAGTATTATAATTCGGACGGCTAAAGAATTAAGATAAGACTTCCGAAGTCTTCAAGTTCAAGACTTCGGAAGTCTGGAGGATGATATGAAAATATTGCCTGAAACGGCTTTGACCTATGATGATGTCTTATTGGTACCGCAATACTCTGAAGTAGATTCGCGGCGCACGCTTTCGACAAAAACGTGCCTGACCAAAAAGATCGCATTGCAGATTCCAATTGTCGCAGCCAACATGGATGTGGTCACCGAAACAGAGATGGCAATCACAATGGCGCGTGAAGGCGGTATTGGGATGATCCACAGGTTTATGACCATTGCTGAACAGGCTCGACAGATTGGACGCGTCAAAAAAGCTGAGTCGTTCATTGTGGATAAACCTATCACAATGACAGATGCTCATACGGTCGGCGCTGTGAAACGCATCGTAGATGAAACTGGCACAGGTGGAATTTTGATCCTGGACTCGGAAGAAAAGTTAATTGGCATTGTATCGACACGCGATCTCTTATTCGAAGACGATGATGACAGGCCCGTGACAGAAATCATGTCCAGAGATGTACACAGTGCTGCGCCCGACACATCCTTGAAGGACGCAGAAAGACTCTTGCATGAATTTCGAGTTGAGAAGTTGCCGCTTGTAGATAAGAATGGCAAGGTGGCTGGGTTAGTGACGTTGAAAGATATCATGAAGATCACACAGTTCCCAAAAGCGACAAAAGATGCGCGTGGGAGGTTATCCGTTGGCGCGGCAGTGGGCGTACGGGATAAGGAAATGCGCCGTGTTGAAGCAGTTCTTGAAGCTGGGGCTGATTGTATTGTGGTGGATATTGCCCACGGCGACTCGCAGCTTGAGATAGAGATGATAAAAAATATTCGTAGCCATTTTCCGGAGGCGCAAATTGTCGGAGGCAATGTCGCGACTGCAGACGGAACCAAACGATTGATCGACGCGGGCGTGGATGCAGTGAAGGTGGGCGTAGGACCCGGATCCATTTGTATTACACGGAATGTGGCGGGCTCAGGAGTCCCCCAGTTGACAGCTGTGATGGAATGTGCCAAAGCAGCTCGGCCCTATGGGATTCCAATAATTGCGGATGGCGGGATTCGCCAGCCAGGGGATGTGGTGAAAGCAATTGCCGCGGGCGCGCAGACGGTGATGATTGGGTCCATGCTCGCGGGAACAGATGAAAGCCCTGGCATGCTCATGACGCGCAGAGGTCATCGCTATAAAGCATCGCGCGGCATGGCCTCACTTGAAGCAAATATCAACCGGAACAAGCGCGAAGGTAATGACCTGACTCATGAGGAACTCGAAGACTATGTTGCCGAGGGTGTGGAAGCAGCTGTGCCGTATCGTGGCAAGGCACGGGAAGTGCTGAACCAATTGGTGGGCGGTTTACAATCAGGCATGAGTTACAGTGGAGCACACTCATTGGAAGAGTTACAAGAGAAAGCCATATTCATTAGGATGACTGGTGCAGGGTTGAAGGAGTCAGGCCCACATGATGTGGAAGTGATTGGGTGAAATGGAGATAACATGACCAAGCAAGATACGGCAATCTGGATCGAAAAAGATAAGAAGCAATTGCACCCCGTATACCACCCAAAGGCGCACACAAATCCGCTTGTGATTGAGCGCGGTGAAGGTGTGTGGCTTTATACGACAGACGGACAAAAAATCCTCGATGGCATGGCAGGGTTATGGAATGTCAATGTAGGGTATGGCAACGAGGAGCTTGCGCGAGTCGCCTATGACCAAATGAAGGTTTTGGCATTTACATCGAATTTTTCAGGTATGACTAATTTGCCATCCATTAAATTAGCTGACAAACTGGCAGGCTTTGCTTATGAAGGATTGAACACGACCTTTTTTACATCAGGTGGGTCTGAGGCGAATGACTCAGCATTTAAAACTGCTCGTTATTACTGGAAAAGAAAAGGAAAACCCGGCAAGTACAAGGTCATCGCGCGCAAAGGCGCCTATCACGGAGTTACTCTTGCGGCAACCTTTGCGACCGGACTTGAAAAATATCAGACGATGTTTGGTCCCGCCATGGATGGATTCATACATGTCCCAGCTCCCAATCGCTATCGCTTTGAAGGCAATCTGAAGCCAGGAGAATCGGTCGGTCAGGCTGCGGCTCGCGCTTTGGAGGAAGCGATCCTGAGCGAAGACCCGGATACGATTGCAGCTTTCATAGCTGAACCAGTGATGAGTGTTGGAGGCTTGATAGTTCCACCTGATGATTATTTTCCCTTGATACGAGAGATTTGTGACAAGTATGAGCTACTTTTGATCTCGGATGAAGTTATCACAGGCTTCGGCCGTACCGGCGAATGGTTCGCGCTCAAGCATTGGAATGTAAAACCCGATATCCTTTCCTTCGCAAAAGCGATTACCAGCGGTTATGCCCAATTAGGTGGAATTCAAATTTCGGACGAAATCCGCGAGACGATGGAATCCGCAGCAGAGAGCGAAGCATACATGCATGGCTATACATACTCAGGTCACGCAATGGCTTGCGCGGTTGGGATCAAAAATCTTGAACTGATGGAAAAGGAAAATTATCCTGCACGCGCAAAGGAACTTGGCAAACGACTTATGGCGGGACTGAAAAGTCTCTTGGAATTCTCATTTGTTGGCGACGTAAGGGGATTAGGTTTACTTTGTGGCATAGAAATTGTCGCGGATAAGGAAAAGAAAGCTGCTGACCCGGCAATGACAATGAAAATTTTCAAAGCCGCACAGGAACGTGGTTTACGAACGCGCCCACTGGGGAATGTCTTAGCATTCTCCCCTCCACTGTCTATAACTGAAGAGGAAGTAGATGAGATTGTGAAGCGACTCGGTGCCGCAATGGACAGCATGAGTGCGAATTGACTAATTGAGGATTGATGATTCAAGGTGTACGTTTCGAACGGTTGTTTTGGTCTGTTATTCGACAATGGTAAATCGAAATTCGTAAATCCTCATGTCTGTCTATCTTCACGATATTCCTCTCCCTCAGGCTCAAGCGCGATTAAGAGAAGCTCTTCAAAACTCAGACTTATGGCGCGTACTTGGAACTGAGACAATCGCACTTGATGAGGAAGCAGTGGGGCGAGTCATTGCTGAACCCATTTGGGCGAAGACCTCCTCTCCCCATTATCACGCATCGGCGATGGATGGTTTCGCAGTTCGAGCTGTTGCTACACATGGAGCGTTGCCATCCAAACCTCTGATTCTTCATGTCGGTCCTGAAGCCGAATATGTGGATACTGGCGATCCACTACCTGAATGGGCCAACGCGGTCATTCCCGTTGAAAATGTCGAATCACTTGACAAGGACGGACAGATTACAAAAGACATTCCCCTGCCAAATTCGATTCGCATTCGTTCCTCTGTGACACCGTGGAGTCACGTCCGCCCACTAGGTGAAGATATCGTAGCTACGCAATTGGTTTTACCTGCAGGACACGTATTGAGGGCAGTGGATCTGGGTGCAATCGCTGCCGCCGGATATCAAGAATTTAAGGTGGCAAGAAGACCAAAAGTAGCCATAATTCCAACGGGAACTGAATTAGTCCCAATTGGAAGTGAGTTGAAGGCAGGCGATGTCCTTGAATACAACTCGATTGTGCTTGCCGCGCAAATCAAGACAATGGGAGGTGAACCGACGCGGCTTCCGATAACCCAAGATGATTTTGATCTAATTTGTGAACGCGTTCTTGAAGCAGCACAAAATCAAGATTTGATTTTGCTAAACGCAGGCTCCTCAGCAGGCGCGGAAGATTTCTCAGCGCAAGTTGTCGAGAAACTTGGAACATTATTGGTGCACGGTGTTGCGGTTCGGCCAGGTCATCCTGTTATCTTAGGGTTAATCTATCGTCAATCGAAAATCGAAAATCGAAAATCGAACGAGGAGATTGCTTCGGGGACGAACACCCCTCGCAATGACATGATTCCAATCATTGGCGTTCCTGGGTATCCCGTCTCTGCCGCGTTGACGATTGATATTTTCGTCGAACCACTCATTGCAAAATGGCTTGGGCGCAGACCAAAAGAACTCCAGATTGAGACCGCGACCCTCACGCGTAAACTTGTCTCACCCGCCGGTGATGATGACTACATAAGAGTTGTTCTTGGTAAGGTTGGAGATAGATTACTAGCTGCGCCTCTTTCGCGGGGGGCAGGGGTCATCACGTCGCTCGTTCAGGCCGACGGGCTTGCTCTTATTCCAAGCGGTATTCAGGGGGTTGATGCTGGTGAAAAGATTCAGGTACACTTATATCGAAGCAAATCTGAAATCGAAAAGACTATTCTTGTGATTGGTTCACACGATCTCGCGCTGGATCTGATGGCTCAATTTTTAGCGGATCATGAGAGGCGCTTGGTTTCAGCCAACGTCGGCTCGCAGGGCGGGCTGGTTGCGATACGTCGAGGGGAGGCACATCTTGCAGGCTCGCATCTCCTGGATATTAAAACAGGCGAATATAATATTTCATATATTCGTCAATATATCCCGAATATTCCTGTAAAGGTCATTGCTCTGATACGGCGTGAGCAGGGGTTAATAGTTAAGAAGGGAAATCCGAAGGGAATTAAAAGCCTGGGAGACCTCACCAGCCCCAAAGTCCAATTTGTGAACCGGCAACGAGGCGCTGGCACACGCGTCTTGCTGGATTATCATTTGAATCTAATGACAATCCCACCAAATTCCATTGTCGGCTATTCTGAGGAAGAGTATACTCATCTCGGTATTGCGGCTGCGGTCGCCTCCGGACGCGCAGATTGTGGGCTTGGAATTGCCGCTGCAGCACAAGCATTGGATTTGGATTTCATCCCACTATTTCAGGAACGCTACGATTTGGTGATTCCAAAAGCACATGCGGGAAGTGACCTGCTTGTGCCTGTTTTCCGACTGTTGGTTGATTCAGCCTTTCGAGCAGCCGTTTCTCAATTGAGAGGATATGATGTGTCTGTGATGGGCACAATTATTTTGGAGGATTAATTAGATGCAGGATGGGATGATTATTGATGACAACCGTACAACCGCAGATGCTCTAAGACAGATGCTGGGAGTCTTGGGACTTAAAGCACGTGTTGCATATGGTCCCAGGCCTGCGATGTCTTTATTAGGGACAGGTTTCATTCCCAGATTTGTCTGTTTGGATATTAACATGCCAGGGGTGGATGGGACCGAGATCCTTGCTTATCTGCGCCGCGACCCGCGCTTAATCTCAGTGCCAGTATTTATTATCACCTCTGACGACCAGCCTGAGACTCGGAGAAAGGTGATGAGGCTAGGCGCGACAATGATGATCATCAAACCTGCAACAATCGACGTACTGGAGGAAGCACTGAAGAAAGCAAAAATGTTGTCATAATTTTTGAATATGCCATGGGACCGCCATATCAAATGGCGGTCTTTTATATTTTCACTGTATTGTAGGGCCGTAGAACAGATCAAGAAGTAAGATTCTTTTAATCCGAATGGATAAAATTACTCCGATAAGGATGACATTGTGGAGACTGCATGAAAAAACGATTGCTGATTACTATTTTCATAATTGGCATGCTTGTGGTGGGCGCGTGCGGAACTTCTCAAACAGAAGAAGCCTTTACGCCCGCTCCTGTACCTGATAAGTTTGCAGGTAAGACCAATCCCTTTGGAGCAGTAGCAGCTGCCGCCGGTGCTGAAGTATTTCGAACTAACTGCGAATCATGTCATGGACCTCAAGGCCATGGCGATGGCATAGCGGGTCAATCCCTTGATCCCAAGCCCAAAGATTTGGCGATTTTACAAGCAATCGTTGGTGACGATTATCTTTTCTGGCGCATTTACGAGGGGAAACAGGGTACCGCCATGATCGGATGGAACGGAATTCTGACTGATGAGCAGATTTGGCAGGCAGTGTCGTTTATTCGAACGTTGAAATAGTTGCATAATAAAGTGCTCCTTGACAAAGCTGCGCATAGTGATAAAATTCACAATAATAGTCCAAATTGCGTGTGTTTTTACAGGTGTATAATAGTTACATCTCTTCAGGAGACTCAATGCCGCTTCCCGCTGGAATCCCTGCCCCCGATTTCGAATTAGTTGATGATACAAATACGCCGCGAAAACTTTCTAATTTCCGTGGCAAGAATGTTGTACTATATTTTTATCCGGAGGACGATACTCCGGGTTGTACCAAGGAGGCATGCAACTTTCGTGACGATTATTCTGCTTATGAAAAAGCAGGCGTGGCAATTTTAGGTGTAAGCCCTGATAATGTTCTCTCCCATGTAAAATTCAAGAAGAAATTTCAATTGCCTTTTCCATTGCTTGCGGATGAAGGACACAAAGTGTGTGATCTGTATCAAGTTTGGGGACCGAAAAAATATTTAGGCAATGAGTATGAAGGAGTCCTGCGGACTACGTTCCTGATCGATGAAAACGGAAATATCGTAAAAGTGTTTGAAAAAGTGCGTCCAGCAGAGCATAGCACAGAAGTGCTTTCAGCGTTGGGCGCCGCTGTTTAAACAG
>DAINRK010000111.1:0-10535 GCA_036741855.1 Anaerolineales bacterium | reverse complement strand
CCTACTACGGCACCGCCACGCTCGATGGCAGGATCGGCGGCGTACCAGTCGCCGCCGATCCTGCCATCGAGCGTGGCGGTGCCGTAGTAGGTATTGACCCTTTGCGCGAAATGCCGCGGCCCGAGTTCGATGACGCGGCGCTTGATCTCGTTTGTAATGTGGGGAATCACCTGAATCGTCCCGCCGAGGAAATCACCGCGGCGTTCCTTTCCGATGATCTCTGCATAGACCTGTCCGCTGGTGAAGTTGCTGGAGCGGCTGAGGCGGATGTCAATGAATCGTTCATAGTGACCCAGATCAAGGTCCGTTTCTGCACCATCATCCAACACATAGACCTCGCCATGCTGATATGGGCTCATCGTTCCGGGATCTACGTTGATATATGGGTCAAGTTTTTGTACCGTGACTTTGAATCCTCGCTCCTTGAGCAAGAGTCCTGTCGCTGCGGCTGTTACTCCTTTGCCGACTGACGAAACAACACCACCTGTATAAAATAAATATTTTGTGGTCATGAGTTACCTTTCGTTATTAAAGGCGATGGGGAGGGCGGTTAAGCCCTCCCCATCGGGGATTGCGTACTTTGTGGGTTGCTGATCGTGTATCGTCTTCATCCGACCAGCTTGATGAGATCTTCTGCGGCACGCCGCATTTCAAGGAATATCATACCTAATTTCGCGTCCTGACGCGCCAGCGCGGTCAGAACCGCTTCCTCTCCAATGGAGGTCAGCACAATCGCGCCTTTGTTGCCCTTGATGTAAACCTGCTCCAATCCTTTGCGTCCAAGCTCTGTGGAAATACGTTCGCCCAGGCTGAGCATCGCGGCAGACATGGCTGAAACGCGGTCTTCTTCCACACCCTGCTGCAAAGCTGAAGCCATAATCAACCCGTCCACCGAAACAACTGCGGAAGCTTCAATGTCAGGGGCAGCGGCTTGCATGTTGCGCAGGCGTTCCACCATTAAATCAGCGCGATTTCTTGTCATACGGTTCTCCTGCCGCTCATTTATTAGCTACTAAACTTTTCGAAGTGATTGAAAGTTAACAGCTTAGATTGTTTTGCGGCACTCTGTGCATAGGGTCTGTCAAAGTTTACCATACTTCAAAATTCAGGAGAATGGCTTTGACATTTCGACAGACGAAGATGACCTAATTTGACCATCGTTTCGCTTTATGTTAAACTTGTATGTTCGATTGATGAAAATCCGCTTCATTCTGCTCTTCGTTTTGCTCTTAGCTGCCGCGCAAGATGATCCTCCGATAAAGATCACGTCTCCGCTTGCAGGTGATGTTTTGCGCGGGGAAGTCACGATCACTGGCACGACGGATATTCCAAACTTCTTCTCCGCGCAACTGGAGTTTTCGTATGCCTCCAACCCGACCGACACCTGGTTCCCCATCCAAACTCTCTCCCAGCCCATAGCCGATTCCACTATAACCACTTGGAATACTACTTCCATAAGCGATGGCGATTACATTCTACGATTGCGAGTTAACTTTATAGACAGTACTTTTCAAGAAATTACAGTCCCAATAGAAATAGGGAATGACGTGATACCTTCAACGCCAACAGTAGCTCCAACGTCTACAGTAAATGCGATAGGAGTTCAAATACCGACGCCATTCCTGCTTGCCGCCTCTCCAACGCCGACTACGCCACCGCGGCCTACACCGACCGCTTTGCCAACGAATCCTGCGTCACTCGGACAAACCGCCATCTATGCCAGCCTAGGCCGCGGTGCGCTTGTCATCCTTGGCTTGTTCGCGCTTTCAGGTCTTATCATTCGACTTCGCAATTCATAACCGTTGGAATCTTACACGTGACACTTGACACCTTCCTCCTTATCGGTCTCGGCAACCCAGGCCGCGAATATAAGGATACTCGTCACAACTTTGGCTTCATGTTGATTGACCGAATCGCGGTTCGCTTGAACGCGCGCGGCATGAAAGTGCATTCGAAAGCCATCGTTACAGATGCAATGTATGAAGACAGAAAGCTCATCCTCGCCAAACCCCAGACTTACATGAATCTCTCAGGACAATCTGTACAGGGATTGGTTCATTTTTACAAAATTCCTCTTACGAAAATCATGGTGCTTTCCGATGATTTGGATATCCCCTTCGGAACGATTCGTATTCGAGCTGCTGGTGGCCCAGGTGGTCAACGAGGCTTATCATCTGTGATCGAAAGCCTGGGAACAAAGGATTTCCCACGATTACGCCTGGGCATTGGTCGCCCGCCGGGCAAGATGGATCCCGCCAATTTCATATTGCAAAACTTCTCGCGAGACGAAATGAAATCCATCTCTGAGATCCTTGATGCCGGTTCTGATGCCGTTCTTGAGTTTGTAAGTAAGGATTTGAATGCAGCGATGAATAAATTCAATGGCGATCATCGAGACTAGAAACACAATTTTCATCCATAATAGCCAGCCTTAATTCTCTGATTCACAAAATATGGAAATTCTTCTCAACAAAATTCGCTCCCTCCCTCAATATCAGCGATTGCTGAAAGACATCCAATCTCAAAAGGAGATTCCTGGCTTGGGGCTGCCGCGCGCGGCGCGTTTACCCCTCGTTGCCTCGTTACATCACGATACTGCTGGACCCATCCTGCTTGTCACGGATCGCGCGGATCACGCGCTATCTTTATTCGATGAATTGGGGTTTTGGGTCAAGTCGCCGCGTTATCATTTTGCTGAGCCAAATCCCTTGTTTTATGAGCAGGCCGCCTGGGGCGGGACCACACGCCGCGACCGCCTTCAGACTTTGACGGCGTTATCTGCTTACCATCTTCCGTTTGCGCAGAAACCAGACGTTCACCCGATCTTTATCACCTCGGTGAGATCGTTGATGACACGTACCGTGCCGCGTCGCGATTTCCTCAAGGCGTGCAAGAAGTTGTCTGTTAATCAAACTGCACAACCGGATGCGTTAATACGCCGATGGACAGAGATTGGTTACCAACGCGTGAACACCGTCCTGGAACCAGGTCAGTTTTCAAGGCGAGGTGGGATCCTTGACATTTGGGCTCCCGCTGAAAAATTACCGGTCCGCCTGGACTTTTTTGGAGATGAGATAGAGACTATTCGCAAGTTCGATCCTGCTTCTCAACGGACTGTCGAAAATTTGGAATCCATTTTAATTACACCTGCACGTGAATTTATCGCGAGCGGTGAACAAGGCATGGAGTTATCTGAATTTCAAATTCCATTGTTGCATCCGCAGCCTGCAAGTTTGCTGGACTATTTCCCACAAAAATCCTTGGTGTTGATCGATGACTTATCAGTCGTTGAGAGCATGGCTGCAGAAGTGGAGGAGCAGGCTGTCAAGCTGAGACAGGAGAGCATCGAGGAAGAAACCTTATCCCCTGATTTTCCACTGCCATACATTCCGTGGTCTGAATTGTTTGATAATGTACAGGAACGCGCATATTTAGAGATGGGGCACTCCACAGCTATAGAGAGTGATGAGTCAGAGAACTTTTTGGTTTCAAGCTTCGGTCACGATGAACGGTTCGGGGGAAGGCTGAAGCAATTCGTCGAATACTTAACTTCAATTGTGGAAAGAGGCGAAGAGATCATTATGGTCTCGCGTCAAGCCAAGCGATTGGAGGAGCTCTGGTTGGACGCAGATGTAGAGGCTGAATCCGAGAATCCCAAATTCATCGAGTCCTCGTTATCGGAAGGATTTACTCTTTCTGATGACGGAACCGTTACTCATCTCATCACTGACTCAGAAATCTTCGGCTGGGAAAGACCGCAGCCGCGCAGGCGCCAGAGGCCAGTTGCTGAGACACCTGAGTCCATTTACGCAGATTTGCAGGTAGATGACTATGTTGTTCACATCGATCATGGTGTGGGTCGCTTTGCTGGCTTGGTTCAGCGAGAGCTGGACAATCTTGTACGCGAGTTTCTTGCAGTTGAATATGAAGGCGGCGGGCAACTTTATGTGCCGGTGCATCAAGCAGATCGACTAACTCGCTACATCGGCGCGGAAGGTGCTGTTCCTGCATTGGATCGTCTTGGTGGGCAGGATTGGCATGAGAGGAAAGGTCGGGTTAAGCAGGCAGTCATTCAGGTGGCGCAGGATATGTTGGATTTGTATGCCCGGCGAAATGTGGTCAAGGGCTACGCATTCAAACCCGATACTGAATGGCAAAAGGAGTTGGAAGATTCGTTCCCCTATGTGGAGACTGAAGATCAGAAACGTGCGTTGATGGATATCAAGCGGGATATGGAGGCGACCCGTCCGATGGATAGACTCTTGTGCGGTGATGTGGGTTATGGCAAAACGGAAGTGGCGTTGCGCGCTGCGTTCAAAGCAGTAATGGACGGCAAACAGGTCGCGATCCTTGTGCCAACGACTGTGCTGGCGCAGCAGCATTATGAAACATTCCTTCAGCGGCTCGCCGCCTTCCCCGTGAAGGTAGAAATGCTCTCACGTTTTAGAACGCCGCGAGAACAAACGACCATTTTGTTCGGGCTTGAAAGTGGCGAGATCGATATTGTCATCGGTACGCATCGCCTCATCCAATCTGATGTGCAGTTTAAGGAACTTGGATTGGTCATCATCGACGAAGAACAGCGATTCGGGGTGACGCATAAAGAGCACCTCAAGAAACTTCGTACTGAAGTAGATGTGCTCACGCTAACTGCAACTCCAATTCCACGCACACTTTACATGGCGCTTACGGGAGTCCGTGACATTTCAAACCTCAACACGCCGCCTGAGGAGCGGTTGCCGATTGTGACTCATGTTGGACCTTATTCACCGAAACTTGTGCGTCAGGCTATTTTGCGCGAACTTGAGCGTGGTGGGCAAATCTTCTTTGTACACAACCGCGTCCATACGATTGATGCAATGAAGGTCCATTTGAATCAACTTGTTCCCGAGGCCCAGGTGGATATCGGTCACGGACAGATGCCCGAAATCCAGTTGGCAGATGTAATGCACCGCTTCAACGCGGGCGACACAGACGTCCTGCTTTCGACGACCATCATCGAGTCAGGCCTTGATATCCCTAACGCGAACACCCTCATCGTCGACCGCGCGGACACGTTCGGCTTGGCCCAGCTTTATCAACTGCGCGGTCGTGTCGGACGGGGCGCGGCGCGGGCGTACTCATACTTTTTCCGCCACGGAAAGTTGAGTCCGACTCAGGAAGGTCAGCAGAGACTCGAAGTGATCGCTGAGAATACGCAGCTTGGCGCTGGATACTCGATTGCCATGCGCGACCTTGAAATTCGCGGCGCAGGTGACTTGTTGGGCACACGCCAACATGGACATATTCAAGCAGTTGGGTTCCATCTCTATACGAGATTACTGGCCGATGCAGTGAGACAAATTCGAAGGATCGAGGCGTCAAAGAAAAATGGCGGTGTGAAAGAAGAAAGCGGAAAGATGGAATCTGTATTTGCCAGCCTCACACAACCCATCTCGATGCCTGTGAATGTGGATTTGCCACTTGCAGTCGGTATTCCCGCAAGTTACATTGCAGATCAGGATTTGCGCTTAAGGCTCTATCGTCGAATTGCAGACTTGCGCGATGAAACGGAGATCGATGCCTTGACCTCTGAGTTCAGTGACCGCTTTGGGGAATTACCAGAAATGGTACAGAACTTGTTTTATCAGATGCGCGTCAAATTGCGCGCGGAGAAAGTTGGGTTGTCAGCCATCAACTGGGAGAGTGGACAAATTGTTCTGCGGTATCCACCTATGAGTGAGGAGAAGGATGGGAAACGGCTGGCAGATTTGGGTCCAGGAATCCGAGGCGGGAAGTCCGCTTATTGGTGTTCGTTTGGGGAGAATTGGGAAGATGAACTTCTCGAAACATTGGCTCAGTTGACTGGATAGGCGAAAGCTCAGAAGCTGTAGAAGAAGGATCGATGATTGTACATTCCCTGGGTCGGACTCGTATCGTAAATCCATAGTGCACAAGGCCCAATTAAATTAAGGCGGGTCTGCCAAATTTGGCAGACCCGCCTCCAGCGTAAGCAGCTGGTGTGCGTGTTTTCCTCTAAAGTGGGGAACGTCCCGGCAGTGCCCGGACAAGCGCTATCGCTACAATGGCGCCCAAAAAGGCAATCACGATGCTACCGATGTTGATACCATTCACAGCGTTAGGCACACCGAACAGTTCGCCAGCCAGGAAGCCACCGACTAGACCGCCGATGATTCCTACGACGATATCGGTCGCCGCGTTACCGCGACCACCTCTCATAGTTTGGTTGGCGAGCCAACCTGCGATGAGACCCACAATGATCCAGGATAAAAGACCCATTTCGTATTCTCCTTTCACAATCATAATTGAGCGCGTGTTATAGCATTTCGCGCTACTATAAATTTTAACGTGGGTCCAAGAATTGTGTTATGGGGGAAAACCCTAAACAGCGTGCTGCGTGTAAATATTAAGAGTGCTTGATACATACCCTAAGATTTAGCTGCCCGCGCGGCAACTGGGGTGATATTTATATCTTGCTAAATCGAGCATTTTGATTCTTACAGGATGCCAGACTCCACTAAACGATAAGATGCAGCACATACTCTTGTCCCCGCGCTGCCTCATGGTAGAACTTGTGGAGAAGTTCAAAGAATCCTCGTTGATAGGCAAGAATTGCCTGATCTCCTGCGATGTAACGCGCGGCTGCCTGCCGGAACAGCTCCGCTTGGGAGTGGAAACGCTTTGTTAACTCTCGCTTTGGATACTTTCCCAGCCCGCGCGAGATCGCGGTCACTGCTTCGGGACTCTGATAGGTGGTTTAGGCAAAGCCCTGACCATGCTCCGCACCGATAAGTTCCTGATTGTAGCGCCAGGCTACCACAGCATCACAAAGCGCGTTATGCTCATAGCGATCCGTCAATAACCAGATCGTAAATTCATCAATGTGAATCGGGCGAGGCGTCAGACCATCAAATTGAACCAGACCCTTGTAGATATTGCAGGAATCAAAATGATCTGCACCATATAATTCTTCGATAATATCGATCAATGTCGGGGGATGTTCATGCAAAGACTCAAAGCCTGGAGAAGCAAGACGAATGAGTTTTTCCTCAACTGACATACACCTTCCTCATACTAAATCTTTCGATATAAATCAGTCCCCATTTATGCCTTTGAAATCTTCACCGCTCGCGTAGCAATGTAGTTGGGATGGTAATTGTGTACCAGCGAATCGAGCATATAGTCTTCATACATATCTGTGATCACAAAGCCCGCGTCGCATTGTCCGCCGATCAAATCCGTGAGGCTGTGACCGAATTCGAGTGGCAAACCTTTTTCGATAAGTTCATCCAGGTACTCTTTTGGGATGCTGGTCAGATCCGAATAGGGAATGGAGTGGGCAACTTCAAGGACTCCCTCATCAGCTTTATACAAATCAAAAATATAGTGAACGGGGTTCATAAAGCCGGTCATCAAGATACCGCTGTGACGAAGTACGCGATAAGCTTCTTGCCATACTTTGCGCGCATCTGGCATAAACACTGTTGAAACGGGATTAAAAACCAAATCAAAGGATTCATCCGCAAACATGGATAAATCTGCGGCGTCGCCTTCCACCGTTTTTAGATTCAATGCTTCTCGTTCAGCCACAAGTTGATCCTGTTTCAATTGGGCGGGGGAGTTGTCGAAGACAGTCACGTTCGCGCCGACTGCCGCGAGGACCGGTCCTTGCTGCCCGCCCCCGGACGCGAGACATAGCACGTCCGCACCTTTGAGAGGTGGAAACCATTTATGCGGAACAGGTATGTTTTCGGTGAGCAAAATAGAAAATTTGCCTTGCTTCGCATTTGCGATTGTCTCCAGGTCAACTGGTTGTGACCAGCGATTTCCATTTTCCACTTCACGATTCCAGGCTTCACGGTTGTAGGCACGCGGATCCATTTGTTTCTCCAAGTTAAGTATGATGCAGCCGCCGGGGACGGCGACGATACCAAGGAAAGAAGATGACAAGTAGATTTTACAAGGGGAAGAGGGGCTTGTCGAGTAATCTTTGCGCCGCCCCCTTCGGGGATGCTGCGCAAAGGACGGCACAAAGAACCAACCATAGAAGGAGAGGCCTATCGAGACGGGATCAGGTATGGGCTAGGAACGAGGCTTAAAAAATTTGGGACAGGCATATGCGGGCCTGTCCCATGTGTGGGGAGCGCGCGCAAATCTGATTTAATCTGTCGCGGCTACTTCTGCAATCGGCACAGAGGAGTGATGGACTTTGTTAAGCAGCATGAATCCGAAGCTTGTGATCATCCCAAGAATTCCGCAGAATGCCCAAAGCAAGTTTGGGTTTGCGCTGTCAAGTATCAGACCCGCGAAATAGGGCCCGATCGTAAATGCAATACTCCAGGTGAGCCCTGAGACTGCCATATATCGTCCACGCATATCTTCAGGCGCGAAACTTGCGACGAGAGATTGTTGGAATGGCGAGACTACCATTTCGCCGATGGTAATGACGATCATGGCGATCACAAAAAGTGCAAAGCCGGAGACGAACCCATACATGGCAAAACCAAGCGCATAGAGTAATGAGCCAGCAGCCATCATTAGCATAGGCCTGTATTTTTCGAGCCGGCGCGTCATCCAAAATTGGAAGAAGACCACAAGGATAGCGTTGATGCTAAGCAGCCAGCCATATCTTATTTCCGGCAATCCATGTTGGTCACGCAGGAAGACTCCGAGTGTTGAGTTCATATTCATGTAGACGAGGGTCATCAGTACGGTCACGCCGATAAATGCCACGAAAGGAGTATCTCTAAAGACGCGTCCATAACCTGCAAAGGTTTGCTTAATTGTTTCAGGTTTGGTGTGTGCAGGAGCCTGTGGTTTCGTCTCTGGCAATGCGAGGATGACGATCGTGGCGGCGATCAGACTGATAACCGCATCTACAATGAAGAGCGTTAGATAAGAGTGGGCGATCAGCAAGCCTGCTATGGGCGGCGCAATGATGACTGCGACATTGAACACCACGCGGATGATGCCGTAGCCTTCCGCGCGTTTGTCCTGCGGAAGAAGATCCGCAACAACTGCTTCGTGAGCCGGATGACCAATGCTGGAAAGCGTCCCAACTAGGACAACTACAGCGATAAAGATCCCCAGCGATGGTGCAAATCCCATGCCAAGCGCACTGAGTGAAGAGAGAATCAGGCTGAAGATGATCACTACCTTGCGTCCCATGCGATCTGCGATCGCGCCACCGAGGGCGCTTCCCACCATTCCCGAGATGGAAAAGATGGCAAAGAGAATGCCTACTGTGGACATGCCAATGTCGAATTTCTGTGTCAGGTAAAGCGCAAAGAATGGATAGAGCATGAACCCGCCGAGTCGGTCGATGAACACGATGATGTTGTAAATCCAAAATGCACGCGGGTATTCGTTATATACTTTTCTTGTTCTTGCCAGTAAATTATTCATTCTTCTCCAAACTTAGTGGGCGAAACTTTCTGAAGGTGTTTTGTTGCAATTTTTGGAGGGAACCTCGTATCGTTTACGGAGTTGCTTGCCAGATGAGATCATCCAGTTTGCGAAATTGAACATTGTGCGCTCGAACAAGCCGGGACGATACACGCGTGATTTAAGGGCAAGCTTTTCCAGGCGGATCTGTTCCACTTCATCCCAAATTCTCTGACGGTTATATTCAGCCGTTTTTTCATCCTGCCAGTAGTTCATCTGATTCTCCTTGAGCAATATCCAATTAAGTACGACCCAGTAGAAAGGCATTGACTGCCTTGAAAGTTTTTTCGATGCGATCTTTGTTGAGGATATATACCTTTGCTCCGCTTTCTCTCCTTTCTTGTAGATAGCCTGTTGCTGTGAGTTGGCTCAAATAGCGTGAAACGCTGGGCTGACTGAGGTTGATGGCTTCCATGATTTCCTGTGAGCGCATCTCGCCATTCTCAGCGATCATCTGCAGTATGTTTAAGCGCGTGTCATCGGCGAGAGCCGAAAGCCTTGAGACAATCTCCGCACGATCCAATTCTGGAACATGTATATTGGATCCTTCAGGTACATGTGCACCAAAGTAAATGTATAAGTTATCTTCTATTTTGGCATGACGGATATAAGGTCCAAGGTGAGCGTTGGGGATAAAGACCAGGTTTTTCGCGTTGTCCAGTTCATCACCCCATTTTGATTCGTTGTATTCCTTGCCGGTCACAAACTTGATGATCTCCAATCGCGTCATATCGCTGAAGTCAATCTGATTGAAGGCTCGAGCTGATTCTTCCAGCATGGGGCGGACGCGCGTCCATTCCGCTTGCAGATGATTCTTCCAAAACCAGCGGATGTGTCCTTTGACCAGCTGCTTGAGTGCCGCAGGGTCAATCACGTATTCGTATGCGCGTGTTTCCACTTCTTCATCGGTCAGTTCTTCACCAAAACGGAATCGCAGGAAATCCACATAGTTTTTAGCTGAAGACAGCACTTCATCCCAATCTACATCTCTACTTTGCTTCTTTTGTGCTTCTTCTGTAAGACAAATTTCTGAGTAGGCTTTTAGCAAACGGTCCCGGAATTCGGAAGGTGGTGTGGACTCAAGATTCTCT
>DAINRK010000110.1:8369-10552 GCA_036741855.1 Anaerolineales bacterium | reverse complement strand
GGCGGATATCATATTTTGGTATGGAACTCACCAGGATAGACTAAAGATTGAAAGCATCATCAGTGATGATACCTTTTATGGCATACCTTATCGTCTAAGAAATCAATGATGTAGTTCTGGTATTTTTCAATGGCGGCAGTTTATTGCCTGCGCCTCGTTTCGTCACCTCTACCCATAACGAAGCGGCAAGTTCATATCCAATAATGTGATCCTGAGGCTCCATTTGCAACCGTAGTGGACCCTTAAATGGCGCGCAACTCAACAAGTGGAAAGGCTTTCCAGGCACAAGACCGAGTTCGCCGATGTAGTGCAGTTTTTCCATGTCGTGCGTACGCACGCGGCTGACGATGCAATCGGAGCCAGAGGGGACATCCAGCAGCTGCATATCTTTGATGACAGGCATCACGCCGTCCCTGCTGGGGATCGGCTCCCCATGCGGACAGCGAGTTGGATATCCTGCCAACTCATCCATTCGTTCTTCCAGTTCATCGTTCACACCGCGTTCGAAAACGTCGGAAAGTTCGTGTGCAGAAGCCCAGTCATATTTCATGACTCGTACGAGAAAAACCTCTGTGAGACGATGCCGCCGAAGAGAGGGCAAGGCGATCTTTTCGCCATCAGGGGTGAGACGGACGCCGCGATAGGGTTCATGGACAAGATATCCGTTTTTGTTCAAACGTTTGACCATCGTGGAAATAGCCTGGGCTGAGGCTTCCACGTGGGAGCTTAAAAGCGACAGCGAGACCTGCTGGTGATCCTCTTGCAGGCGGTAAATCTCAGCGGCATAGCGCCGCATAGCGGGACTAACAGTCATAAATCTTGTTGAATCTCCAGAAAATTATCAACCAGGTTGAAAACTGGTTGCAATGGGATATAGGGTAAATTTAATACAAATATCTAGATTATTCCTGCCGTAAAAATTATACTACACGGCGCTTGAGCAAGACTAAGCATGCTTTAATGGTTAGATCGTGCTCAAAGCTATTCTTTTAAAGGAGAACCGTGATGGTTCATAAGACAAAGTTTTTCAGTCTTACTCTTGTTTTGATACTGCTGATAACTGCGTGTACGCCCGCAGCTTCTCCGGCTGCAGAAGCCGATCATTCACAAGCCGATCTCAGCGGAATCAAAACTTATTTACTGGACAAATCTTCCGAGTTGACGAACAGTTCAAAGTCTCTGAAGGAAGCGAGTGACAAATATTATGAGTTAGCAAAGGATGCAGGTTTTGATTACCAAGCTTTATGGGCAGCGAATCCAGCAGAAGTGAGCGCGGCGTTGAACGAGGCCAAATCCGCGTGGATGCTGGCCAGCCCGCTGTACGAACAGATGGAAGGAATCGTGGCTGGTACGCCAAGCCTTGCAGAATATGATGTGATCCTGGATGCAGGCACTTCAGGTGAAGAAGATCCCGAGGGCGCGGTTCCCTTTGACCTGACCCTGCCCGATGGACGCGTTCTCCCCAAGCCTGGTAACCTCTTCGGCGTATTGGAAAGCACATTGTGGGGCACATATGCGGATTACACCTCTGGTATCGAAGCAGACCTCGATAGCAATGGCACTGTTGATTTCGGCGAAAAACTTCCTGATGCAAACGTGCTTAAGGCTGGCGCGGATGCGCTCGATCAATACACGACCGAACTTGGGACCGCGGCCTCAGCCTGGCAGCCAACTGAATCGGATGCATTCACCGCTCTGGTGGTAATGGTGCCAACGATGAGCGAGTACTTCAATTCATGGAAGAATTCCCGCTTTATTCTGGGTGATTTATCCTCACAGCGAGACTTTGTTGTGATCTCACGCCTTATGGATATTCAAAACATTCTTGGCAGTCTACAGATCGTATTTGGTGAGGTCAAGCCGCTTGTCGAGTCGACAGATGCCGCCCAAGCGGCCCAGATTGAGCAGGGACTAACTGATTTGAAGAGTTTCGTCGGTGACGTGTATGCCAGGGAACAAAGTGGCTATCAACATACGCCTGAAGAAGCCGATGTGCTAGGTGCCGAAGCGCAGAACCGCGCTACTGCCATCGCAGGACAGGTCGCGCAGATCGCCGCAAAACTGAATATCTCAATTCAAGAGTAATGAAGAAATTTCACCGCTTATTTATCGTTTTTCTTATCGCAACCTTTGCGGCCTCCAATTTTTTGGAAGTCGCATTCGCGGCGCCTGTTTCCCCCGCG
>DAINRK010000110.1:3009-8359 GCA_036741855.1 Anaerolineales bacterium | reverse complement strand
TCTTTGACCAGTGATCCAAAAGTTTCTACTGCATTAGTGCTGGATGCCGAATCAACTTATCAAACCGGACTTTCAGCCCGGATCTCCCTGTCCAATCCTGATGCGCATCTGAGAATCCTTTCTGCTTTCGAAAGCCTCACTACTAGTGCATCGCGCGGCGACGCAACCGCTTTTGCTGCGGCACGCGCCCAAATCTGGACGGGGATCCTGGCGGGAAGTTATGCCATTGTCGAAGATGCGATTCAAAACGGCGATGGACTCACTGCACAGACATGGCTTCCTCTGCGCGAGTTTCGTACTGCTACGCGCTTTTCACGTCCGAATGTAGGTGCGACAGTTGCTGTAGAGAGTTTTGTTTCGGGAGATATTTCTGCTGCTGATGTTTTGTTATCGGTACAGGCAGATGTGCTCGATACATATCAAGCGCGCATGACCGAATCTCTACATGATCTTACTACAGCAGATACGAATGGCTTTTCTTCGCGTCGCGCAGAGTTGGCGGCTTTGGCTGAAGGATATTTCTTTATTCTTTCGCCCGCGTATCTCGAACAGCGAAGCACCGTATCTCTTTCAAATGTTCAACGTGCATTTTCTGATCTGCGAACAAGTGCGGTTAAAAACCCCCAATTGCTTCACGACAAACTATTGACTGTTGAGGACGCGCTGGATAATTTCCGTGCTGCACCCCTCAGCCCAGCTGAACAATCGAGACGTGCAGGACAGTTGTTGCGTTTCTTGTCTCTTGTGCCTGTTGAATATGGACGCGGCGTCGTAGATGGACGCGTCACGCGTGATATTGAAATTCAGGAGGCGATTACATTCCTTGATGGCTCATATGCAGCGTTCTCCGATTTGAAAGATCTGCTCGATGTTCGGGATCGGGACCAGACTATTCAGGCAGATGCGCTTTTTGAGTCCCTTGGGAAACAACTTGCCGAAACGGGAACAGGTAAATCGGTCGCGAGTCCTGAAACGATCCAATCTCAAACTGATGAACTCTCTACTATTTTGGAAACATTGATACCCGAAGAATGGCTTAACAACAGTGCTCAAGGTGATTTTGACGTGATTTCATCCATGCTGGATCAGATGTTGATCGCGGTAAGAAGCGGTGAATATGACCTGGCTGAATCATCCCGCCTCGATGCATATGCCATTATGGAAACGGGACCTGAGGCAAAGCTTATTGTTTTCGCGCCCGAATTGAAATTACAGTTAGAAGAACTGTTCTGGAATGGGCAAGGAGAAAATAAAGGGCTGGCTTATCTGATTAAGAATCATGCCGCATATTCAGAGATCAAAACCACGCGCTCACAATTGGACTTGTTTCTGACGGAAGCGCAGGCAGTCCTTGGCAGGAATACTGCCCCAGTCGCAATTGGGATGAATGCCGGCATCATCGTCTTTCGGGAGGGGCTGGAAGCGGTGGTGATACTCGCTTCACTGATGAGCAGTCTAAAGTCTATAGAAGAACGCAAGTATCGAAAGCCCATGTGGCTTGGGGTCTGGTTGGCCCTCCTTGCTTCCGCGTTTACATGGATGCTGGCGCACGGCATCCTGCAATCACTAGCGCGTTACGGGGAAAAATTGGAAGCGATCGTCTCGGTCATCGCCATTGCCGTTCTGCTCCTCATTATGAATTGGTTCTTCCATAACACCTACTGGACAAGCTGGCTGGCAAATTTCCATTCACAGAAACGTCGTTTATTAAGCAAGGAGACCGGGCTCTGGCTTGGCCTGATTACACTCGGTTTTACGAGTGTATATCGCGAGGGATTCGAGATCGTGTTGTTCCTTCAAGCGCTTGTGCTGGAGGGTGGGGTAGGTATCGTGATTTTAGGTGTACTTCTATCTCTTGCGGCTGTTATTCTGGTAGGTATGGTCGTATTCAGATTGCATAAGAACCTTCCCTATATGAAGATCCTGATTATCACTGGTATCCTCATCGCTTCAGTTTTGTTACAAATGGTCGGCAGCACCGTACATGTTATGCAGGTAGTGGGCTGGCTTCCGATTCATGTTGTTCAGGGATTCAACCTGCCGTACTGGCTTGGGACCTGGTTTGGAATATATGCAACCTGGGAAGGTTTAGGCCTGCAATTGGCTTCCGCTGTTTTCGTGGTTGGGAGTTATTATCTTGCGGAAGGCATAAGAAAGCGAAGGATCTTTTCATCCCGCCAGCAAATGGTGCACTCTCCTGCCGAGTCATAAACTCTAAAATAAGCGCTGAATTCCACTAAAATTCTACACAAATCTACATTGTATTTTTGGCATTTACGCCTAAAATACGATTAATAGCGCGAGGCTGTGCCGAAGCATCCTGCCTGTATTTAGAAATTCTTAAACACAAAGAGCACTAAGGACACAAAGAGAAATCAAACCTTTTGTTCTCCTACCTTTGTGATTTTTGGTCTTGATTGGTAAAAAATGTTCCTCAAACGCTTTCAACTCGGTCTCATCCATGTTGCCGTCGCGATGACTCTTGTTCCCATCAACAGCACGCTAAACCGCGTGATGATCAAGGAACTTTCCATCTCTGCAACTCTTGTTGCGATCCTTGCATCGCTTCCATATCTTTTCGCTCCGATCCAGGTTGCCATTGGCTCCTATTCGGACCGCCATCCGATTTTTGGCTATCGACGCACACCATATATCCTCGTCGGCCTCCTCCTATGTGTGCTTGGGGTGATTGTCTCACCGCAAGTTGCGTTCCTCATGGCGGATAACTTTTCACTCGGACTACTCGCGGGAATCCTGGCGTTTGGCGCGTGGGGAATGGGCTATAACCTTTCTGCAGTTTCCTATCTCTCCCTTGCATCTGAGCTCTCAGGCGAAAATGGACGGGGCAAGACGATTGCCACGATGTGGTTCATGATGATCGTTTCGATTATTGTGACTGCAATTGGACTCAGCCGTATGGTAGATCCATACACACCGGAAGCATTAATACGTGCATTCGGATATGTATCCGTTTCGGCCTTGATCCTGGGTCTGCTCGGCCTCATCAGATTGGAGCCACACTCAAGCAGGTCTGCGGACTTAAGTCCGCAAGCCGTATCGGAAGCCTACACTTTTCGACAAATGACCGCGGCTATCACCGCTAACCCTGTTGCGCGTGTATTCTTTATTTACCTACTCTTACTCCTGGCAGCTATCCTGGGACAGGATGTTCTGCTCGAACCATTTGGCGCAGAAGCCTTCGGAATGACCGTGACTCAGACCACGCGCATCACATCCATTTGGGGGACCTTCGTTCTGATCGCGATCCTGATCGCAGGTATGCTCGAGGGGCGAGTCTCCAAGCGTCGTGTTGCACAGTTTGGTAACACTGGTGCTCTACTAGGCTTTGTTGTGATTGTCATTAGTGGGCTCATATTAAGCAAACATATCTTTTACACAGGTGTGACATTGCTTGGTTTTGGTACAGGTCTCTCCACCGTTGCCAATCTTTCGTTGATGTTCGATCTGACTGTTCCAGAGCATGTTGGTCTTTATATTGGTGCTTGGGGATTCTCGAATGCTCTCTCGCGTTTGACGGGATCCATTCTCGGTGGCGTGGTGCGCGATGTGGTGACGCAAGCCACCGGTCAGGCTTTGAGTGGGTATCTTGTCGTCTTCAGTATCGAAGCGTTGATGCTGTTCATCGCTGCATTCATGTTGTATCGTATCGATATCAATGCGTTCACAAGAAAGGCTCACGAGCCGACTTTCGTTGACAAGGTCGCGCTTGCCGCAGAATAGAATAATGCTAGCCAAGGATATAGTTTATTTTGCCGGGTCAAACTTCAATCCTTCTTCACATGAGGATGAAGGGAATGGTGAAGTTTGTATCCCCAACATCAGCCTGAAAGAGCGGAAGAAGCGTGTACAGTTTGCCGTCCAGTATTTTCTCTTCACGCTTGTTGTGTTGGGGACACTCCTTGCTTTCCATGTGAATCCGCTTTGGCGGCTACCTCTCTTTTTCATGTTCAGCGCAGCAACTACGAGTTATATTCAAGCACTCGATAAAACCTGAGTATCGCTAGCATCGCGCGGTCTGCGCAACATCTCTGACAAGACTGAAAAAATCGAAGATCCAGCCGAATTGCAGAAGGTGCGTCGCCAGGCGCGGCTCGTGATATTCAAAGGAATTCTTGTCGCACTTCCATTAACACTGGTCGCCTATCTGCTCCCTTAATAAAAAATGACAGGTGAATGGCTCTCTTTAAAAGGCGTGGCGGAACTGCTAGGCGTGCATCCCAGCACGGTCAGGTTGTGGTCAAACAAAGGAGTTTTACCAACGCATCGAACGTCCGGTGGGCATCGCCGTTACCGCCGTGATGATGTTATGCTGTGGGCAAAGACCGCCCGTGAAGTGCGTGTGGAGCCTGAGGGAATCATGCGATTGGCAATGAGAAATGTCCGAATGCAGATTGGGGAGGCTAACCTCGAGTCGGAAAGTTGGTATGAAAAATTGAATGAGGATGCGCGCAAGCAATACCGTGAAAGTGCCCGCTCGCTTGCACAGGGACTCATGGTATATCTCGTCTCAGAAAACCAGGATGATACAGAAGCCCATGCTATTGGATATGATTACGCCTCCCGTGCCCGCCGCAATGGGTTGAGTGAGGTGGACGCCACACGCGCACTTTTGTTCTTCCGTAATGCATTGATCGAATCGGTGATGAAGGTCTATCGAGAAGCCAACATCCTTTCAGGCAAGGCCTGGGAGGATATCCTTCACAAAATGCATACCTTCACAGATCACATTTTGATCAGTCTGCTTGAGACGTATCACAAGTTGGAAAGTGCAAATCATTAGGATATTAGAATATTGTTAATCGCATTGTGACAAGCGGGCGCGCGCCTGGCTTTAACGCTATAATGAAATCATGATATTAGATATCCCTCCCTTCCTTGCTACGAGACGAAATCACGCGCTTGAACACGCAACACTTCACATCTTGGCGCGCAAGTATAAAGATCAAAACATGGGTGGGCATTCCAACCCTACAGGTTTCTTCCTGTTTGGTGATATGTCCACCGATGACATTCGCAACTCAATCAACGAAGCGATGACTCGGCTTCACGCCGGTGAAAGAGGGTTGGCGATCCACCCCGGTTGTGGAACGAATCTTGCTACAACAACGCTCCTTCCTGCGACATTTGCCTGGGTTCCTCTTCAGAGCACGCGTTCTCTCCGTTGGCGGCTCCTGCTGATCCCTCTTGCTTTGGTATTTGCTGCCTTTGGCTATTTGCTAAGCAAACCACTAGGTCCCTGGTTGCAGGCAAATGTCACCACCGAAGCAGACCTTGGGAACATGCAGGTCACAAATGTCGTCGTCGTCCGCAAAGGTGTCCATCGCGTCAT
>DAINRK010000110.1:0-2909 GCA_036741855.1 Anaerolineales bacterium | reverse complement strand
TTCTTCTTCGGTAACGACGAATTCGCTATCTCTCGAAGACTCAAAGAATTTGAATCCGATTTCACCGATCCCACCAGCGCGGACATGAACACGGCGCGCCTCGATGCGCGTTCGTTGGGTGAAGATGATCTAAGCAACGCGGTCAATTCCATGCCGTTCCTCGCGAAGAGACGTTTGGTTCTTCTGGCAAATCCATCATCAAAATACAACAATCCATCAGTAAGAAAAAAATTTCTCGAGTTTGTTGAGAAGGCTCCCGATACAACGCGCCTGGTAATGTATGAATCTGTTGAACCGCGCGACGTGGAAAAACACTGGCTGGTGAAATGGGCGGAGAAACACAGCGCGCTCATCCAAACCAAAGCTTTTATGCTTCCGCGTTTGAAGGAAATGACAGGCTGGATCGTCAACGAGACAAAGAATCAAGGCGGGCAGATCGAGCCGCGGGCCGCCGAAATGCTTAAAGATATGGTCGGCGTAGATACGCGTCAGGCGGGGATGGAGATCGCCAAACTGCTGGCTTATGTCAACTGGTCGCGCCCAGTCACCAGTCAGGATGTGGAAGCGGTCTGCATTGTCACATCACAACAATCTGTTTTTGATTTTGTAGATGCATTATCAAATGGTAATGGGAAATCTGCGCAACATTTATTGCATCGTCTGCTCGAAACTGAAGAGCCGTTTTCGTTGTGGGGCATGGTGGTGAGACAATTCCGATTGTTGATCCAGGCGCGTGAAATTCTGGATGGACGCGGCAGCAAGGATGATGTGGCGCGTATATTGGGCGTACATCCGTTTGTTGCAGAAAAGATAACACAACAGGCAGCGCGCTTTTCAATCGAATCACTTGAAAATATTTATCGAGAATTGTTGAGAATCGATGAAGCGGTGAAGACGAGCAAGGTCACCTTGGACCTGGCGATGGATACGCTTGTGATTGAATTGACCCGATAGCAGCTGTTTAGCTACCACGTTTTTTCAATCTCGCTTTTTCATAAATTGCATCGATCACGCGCATATTGCCAATTGCGTCTGAAGGATTCGTGTTGAGTTTTATCTCTCCGCGAATTGCCTGGGCGAAGGCGCGCAGTTGAAGAATGTAGGAATTTTCACCGCGCACCATTTTCCTGTAAGTCCCCTTGTTTCCCTGTACAGTTAGCCAGTTGAACCAATGCGGCTGAAATGGACTGAGCACACTCAACCTGCCCGCATCTCCTTTGACCCCCAGGATTGAACGGAATAATTTCGGTGAAAGCATGTCACATTCCAGATGCGCGGTGCATCCATCTGCAAAAGATAAATTCGCAGTCATTTTATGATCCACTTGTGGAGCGAAAAGTCGTGCATCTGCACGGTCAACGGTTGGTTCAGCCTCTGCCAAAAAGCGGATTAAGCTGACAGGGTAACATCCACAGTCCATCAGTGCACCGCCAGCCAGTTCGTATTTGAAGCGAATATTGTTTGTAGACGGAAGCAAAAAGCAGAACTTCGCATCGATATGCTTGATCTTTCCTAACTCGCCATTGGAAAGGATCTCTTTCACCTGCGTGGTGAGCGGATGATAACGATACGCAAAGGCTTCGCTCAATACAAGGCCAGTTTCATGCGCGGCTTTCGCCATTTCTTCTGCTTCGTGTGCATTCGATGCAAGTGGCTTCTCGCACAATACGTGTTTGCCTGCCTTGAGCGCGCGGATCGTCCACTCTGCATGCAGATTGTTGGGCAGGGGATTGTAAATCGCGTCGATGTCAGGGTCAGCAAGCAAGTCATTATAGGTTGGATAGACGATTGGAATATGATGTCTGCGAGCAAAATTCTGCGCGCGTTTTGGGTCGCGCGCCGCAATCGCGATAACCTGCACTTCAGGAACGGAACGCGCGGGATATGTTAGCGCCATTGGCACGATCGCCGCTGCACCAAGTACACCGATGCGAATGGTAGGCGGAGATGTCATTGTTTTTCGCGTTATTATGGATTTGTTCTTATCACGACCAGTTTGTCCGCGCCCGACTCAGCTCCCCATATTTCGCCCGGTCTGCCCAAAATTTGACGGACTGCCGCGTCCGGGCTAGGCAGTTCCAAAACAGTAAATGTTTCTGTTGTCGGGTCGAAGCGAACGATGGAGTTCGAGCCAAAGTCACTGAGCCAGACCATGTCCTGATTATCCACATAAACTGCATAAGCTTGAGGCCGATCTCCCGGAAGTTTCCATTCGCGCCATGAATTATTCGCAGGGTCATAGACTGCGACCTGTCCCGCATCCCACTCACTGATCCAAATCCTTCCTTGTGAATCAGACCAGACCCGCCGCGCTCCCTGACCTGAGGTTGGTGGTTCAAACACTGTTGCTTCGCCCGTTTGCGGATCGATCCGACCAACATAGCTATTTGCCAGTGACGCATAATAGATCGAGCCATCGGGCGTTGTCGTAATCCCATACGGACCACGTCCACGCGGCGCCTCGAAGACTTGCATATCGCCAGTTGATGGATTAAGCCGGCCGTAGATTCCTTGCTGCCCTGTGAACCAGTGTATACCACTCGGATCAAAAACAGCTGTGTTGAGGTTCCCGTATCCACTGCTTGCCGGTAAGGGATAGACTTGCACCTCTTCCGTTTGAGGGTCGACGCGTACGATCGCATTCAAGCCACTGTCTGTGATCCACGGCGCGCCGTCAGGACCGACAATGACTCCATGTGGCGCAGATCCAGACCCAAGCGGAATGTGACGCGTTTCACCTGTGGCTGGGTCAAGCAGCCCCAACGCGCCAACATGCTGCGCTGTGTACCATACACTTCCATCGGGGGCAGGCGCGACATCATGTGGGTGAGTCCCGGCAGGAACGGGATATTCTTGAATCGTATATTGATCAGGTGATAGTGTATTTTCTGCAACTGGTGATTCTGATG
>DAINRK010000109.1:0-10575 GCA_036741855.1 Anaerolineales bacterium | reverse complement strand
GTTAGAGTGAGTTCAATAGTTTGACCAGGTTGTGTAACGGTCGGATTCTGATTTGCACAGGCACTAAGAAATAAAAAGCCTATTGTGAATAAAATTAGGGATCGAGATTTCATGTAATTTGCCTGAAATAAAGTTGAGGGACGGTCATGACCGTCCCTCACTGAGTAGGAAACTTGTCGAATAAGGCTTACTTTTTGACGAGGACGAACGTGCCTGTCTTTTCTGTTGTGATGATCCGGTAGAAGGCCTCGAGGACTTTTGTGGGCCTGATTTCGTAAAGCTCGTCATCGGGATTAGTCGACATCACTTTGGAGAGGTCCTGATCAACAACCAGTTGCATGACATCGAGCCATTCACCATTCCCATCTCCGTCTTCGTCATTCCATAGCAGTACTACATATTGATCTTGCGTATTGGCCGCGATGGGGAAGTCCACTTGTACGCCGGTACCCGTGGGCAGTTCCTTCACAACTTGTTGTTCTAACAGTACAAGAACGTTCAACCCTTGCACGAAAGAGAAATCATGGGGTAATGGAGCAGGCAATGTATCTAGCTGCGTGCCGGTAACGGCTGCCTGGTAGTCACACAGATTGTGGAAGGTAACCTTAATTCTGAGTATATCGATAACTGTCAAACAATCCAGGTCGAATAAGCCACCGGTGATTGGGATACTCAAGCCACTTTCATTACCATTCGTTGGGGGCGTAGATGTTGGCGTTCCCGCTTGATACGCAACATGGACAATAAAAGTCGCAGGTTGGGCCGCGTTGCCATGAGCATCCGTTTCATTACAGGTAACAATGGTATCTCCAACCGGGAAGAAACCTCCTGATGCTGGTGAGCAGGTTGCTATCCCGACACCATCCACAGCATCAGAGGTGGCTGACGATGCATATGTAACGATTGTGCCAAGGGTATTATTTGTCGTAACAGATATACTTGCATGAGCAGCAATCACAGGTGCTGTTGTATCAACGACATGCACTACGAAAGTGGTTGGTGTGGCTTCGTTGCCATTGGAGTCCGTGGCATTGCACGTGACAGTTGTATTGCCGAAGTTGAAGAAGGTACCTGAGGCCGGAGAACAGGTTGCCACGCCGGGGCCATCGACTGCATCAGATGTAGCCGGGCTCGTATAGTTTGCGATCGCGCCAGCAGCAGATGTGGCTTCGACAGTTACATCCAAATGCCCATCGATCACTGGAGACGCTGTATCCAAAACATGGACAACGAAAGTAGTTGGGGTGGCCGCGTTGCCATGTTGATCGGTAGCGTTACAAGTCACCGTCGTATTGCCGATCGGGAAGAGAGTACCTGAACTGGGGGTACAGGTTGCGGTCCCGGGTCCATCTACTGCATCAGATGTAGTTGGGCTGGTGTACGTAGCGGTCGCGCCGGCTGGTGAAGTTGCTGCCACAAAAACATCTGCGTGAGCAGCGATGACTGGGCCAGTTGTATCCACCACGTGAACAACAAACGCGGTTGGCGTGGCTGCATTACCATGTGAGTCTGTAGCGTTACATGTGACAGTAGTATTTCCAAGAGGGAAAGTACTGCCCGAAGCAGGAGCACAGGTTGCAGTTCCAGAACCATCAACAACATCTGAGGTGCTGGGGCTGACATAGCTTGCTGTAGCACCAGATGCCGATGTCGCTTCAACTGTCACATCTGCGTGGGAAGCAATGACTGGAGCAACTGTGTCAACGACGTGAACAACAAAGGTTGTTGGTGAAGCTGTATTACCATGTGAGTCCGTTGCGTTGCATGTCACAGTTGTATTCCCAAGTGGGAAGGTACCTCCGGAGGCGGGCAAACAGGTGGCTGCGCCAGCGCCATCGACTGCGTCAGATGTAGCGGGGTTGGTATAAGTGACAATTGCACCAGATGCTGATGTGGCTTCCGCTGTTATATCTGCGTGAGCAGCAATGACTGGGGAAGCTGTATCTTGAACCGTAACATTAAAGTTGCCGAAGGCTGTATTACCGGCCTGGTCGGTTGCGGTGCAGTTCACCATGGTCGTGCCAATGACGAAGGTACTTCCGGATGTAGGAGAGCAATTGAAACTGGGTGCCGCATCAAGATTGTCACTGGCTGATACGGAGTAACTAACCATTGCACCAGCTAGGCTCGTTGCTTCAACAGTTATGTTAGAAGGTAAATTCAGTATCGGATTGGTCTTATCAATATTGATCCCGGTTTGTGTATTTGAGGCGGAGTTGCCAGCTAAGTCCTGACAGGTTCCAGTTGCAGACTGATTCGATCCTTCTGTCGAAATGATCTGGCTTATGGTTGCGCTCACTACGCCGGATCCACTATCTGAACAGGACCAGGTGACAGTGACATTTCCATTATTCCAACCATTGGCATTTGCTGCCGGCATCCTGCTCACAAAGGTGATCGTTGGTGGAGTAGTATCGGTAATGGTTGTATCGTTGTAACAACTTGATGTTGGAGCAGCATTGCTATCATTGTTGGCACAGTTGGGCTTTGATTGAATATAGATTGTGGTATTGGCAGGGACAGCCACTTCAACGCCATATTCCTGATTGTTGGTGAATGTACCGCCGTTAATGTATACGCTGGATCCGGCATTTCCATTAATGAAGATGCCTGAACCATCATTGCCGCTCAAGCCGGGAGTACCACTTTCAGTACCGTTAGCTGTGGCAGTCACATTATTTAGTGTCACCGTATTGGCATTGTTAATTGTGATGCCATCCCCATCATTATTTTGGGCAGTGACATTTGTCAACGTAACCGTCGGAGCGCTTAAGGTAGCACCATCATATGTGTTGCTGCCATTCTGTTGAGATTCCTGGAAGATGGTATTGCTGATGGTGATCGATCCTGATCCTGTTGTGGCAGAGAAACCACTGCTCTGACCATTGATGGGCGGAGCACCATTATTGCCGTCAAATACACTGCCATTTTGAACAGTGATATTTCCAGATGTGGAGTTAATGAGCGCTGTATTGAAGCTGCCCGTTTGATCGGTGACATCCACATTATCCAAAGTAATGTTGCCGCTAGTAGTGTAGACAGTAACCGCCGCGGCCGTCGAGACGTTACTAAAACTGAGGTTGTTCAGGGTCAGGCTTCCAACCCATGGATTTGCCAAAGAGCCAATGGTCAAGGTGTTGGATGCGAAATTCGTCTGACTGGTGAATGTAGCACTGGCGCCGTTAAGACCGTTCCATCCGCCTTGAAGAGTTAAGTTGAAATTGCTTAGAGTAGTGTAGTCCGATGCCCCCAAGGTTGTATTCGTCAATGAGAATGATGCCCCGGGACTGGTTGTAAAATAAATAACGCCATTCTCATCATATGTCGTTGTGTTGTTAATCATGTCCGTCATCAGCGCGCTGATGGTGGCAAAGTTGGTGGTACAACCAGCTCCACCGGGTAATACACCGGCTGGACACCACATGGGATCTGTTTCCAGAATCGCATCCAATGCCTCTTGTGAGGTGAGAGGAAGCACCTGTCCATTTTCATCGAGAACCACTAAGTCGGTATTTTCTGGCGCCTGGGTGAGCAGTGCAGTAATAGGAGCTTGCTCATCCGTGACGGTAGCTGGCTGTGTAGGCGCTGCTTCAGTGGGAACAGGCGTCTCAACAACAGGAGGCTCAGTGGCCACAACTGGTGGTTCTGATGGCTCGACAACCGGCGGCTCTGTGGGCTCCGCGGTAGGTTGTACTGGTTCCTCCGTTGGCTCAGCAGCTACCGTGGGTTCAGGTGTTGGACCATCATCCGCGAAAGCAACATTTACATTCGTCAGGGTGATACTGAGAATTAGAAGAATGGATAAAAACGAATTAAGAAAACGATTCTTGCGCGGCATAGGGTTCGCTCATCTTCCTTAATAAATAGACTCGACCTTACATAATTGCAGAGGCATGACGAAATTGCAAATTCCAAGTTACAAAAATGAAGGGTCTGGCAATGTTCCAGCAATTATCCGCCCCTGTTTGGTTCAAAATACCCCCGTCTTATGAAATTCTCGGATCTAATAGAAAAATATGTAAGATCCCCTGAAAATTAGCTCAGCGCAAGCTGTATTGCCTGTTCCATTGTCATAGATCGCCCTTCAGCCCAGAGTGAAGCAAAAATTTTCTCATCCATCCTCACCCGTAGTTCGGCAACTTCCTTTTCGAATTCCACGCGTTCCATGGGTGTCATAAGCGAGTTGGAGACCTCGCGCAAGACCTCGGCCGCGCTCAGTAGTTTGATTGCTCGCTCCTCCTCCTCCTGTGCCTTTGCGATAAATGCGAAGCATTCCAGTTGATGCGCAACAGCTCCACGATGACCTACCTCCTGCCACTCCTGAATTGTTTCGCGATACAAGGCAAGGGCTTCTTCAAAATTTCCGAGATGCCGCGCCACATGTGCCACTTCACTCTGGTGGGCAGTGATGCTCAAGCGATCTCCCATCTGCCTATGAAAATCCAGCATACGATCCGAATGGTTTCGAGCCTCGTTAAGATCACCACGATTGATTGCGAGTCTGGATAATATTCCCTCGGTTCTTACCATTGCCTCAAGGTCTACTGATCCTTGAGACAAGGTGAGGCTCTCTTCCATATATGTCTGTAATTGCTCTGCAGCATCTGGTCCATGAACTTCCATTGTTACATACGCCAAGGCTTGCAGAACATTGGCGAGTTCCTTTCGATTTCCCAAATTTCGGCAGATGTCTTCGCTTTCGTGCAGAGAGTCGAATGCCAGTTTTGCGTCACCCAGAAAAGCAGACGAAAACCCCAAAAAGTTGAGCGCATGTATCAATGTTAATTTGTCATCCAATTGTCGCGCCAGGGCAACACTTTGTTTGGCGGCGATCTGCCCTGTGCGATGGTCTCCCCGATTGACCGATAACATTGCCAGGACCCAATAGGCCCTGGCACGTGTTTGATCAATGCTGTCGCGAGGAAGCGATGACGACTCTGCACGGGTGATTGCAGCCTGACACCAGTTGCATCCTTCAGTCAAATAACCGTGTGAGAGCCAAAACAACGATAATGAGCAAACCATTTGCAGCGCCGATTCGTGATCATATTCCAGCGCCCAACCTAACGCAGACCGTAGGTTATCGTGTTCAATCTCAAGCAGATTTAACCATGGCAGCCTCTGACCGCTGACAAGTTTTTCTTCGACGGATTTGGCATATTCAAGAAAGTAAGCCCGGTGATGGTTCCGCGCGGCAACGGAGTCGCCCGATTCGAGCAGCTTTTCCATCGCGTATTGTCTGATTGTTTCAAGATACCTGTATCGGGACTCGCCTTCCTGTTCTTCCACAATGACCAGGGATTTATTAATCAGCCCTGACAAGTCATCGATCGCTTCTGACTCTCCCAGGACTGATTCGGCGGCCTCAAAGGTCCAGCCGCCTGAGAAGACTGCCAGCCAGCGCAAGGCACGCTGCTCCGTTTCATTGAGAGTCTGATAACTCCAATCAATCAGGGCGCGCAAGGTTTGTTGGCGCGGCACGGCGGTGCGGCTTCCACCTGTCAACAGCTTGAATCGATCGTCGAGGCGCGCCGCGATTTGTTCTGGTGTGAGTAGCTTGACGCGCGCTGCCGCCAGTTCAATCGCCAGAGGAATACCATCCAAGCGGTGACAGATTTGGGTCACGGAGGAAGCATTGGATTCAGTCAATCGGAAATGCGGTTCGACTTTGGTGGCTCGTTCGACGAAGAGGCGCAGGGCTTCGTAGTCCATCAGACTTTCAGTGTCTTGCCGCTCGCTCGGGCCTTGGAAGCTCTGTGGCAAAGATAGCGAGGGCACGCGATAAACTGTTTCGCCATCGATCCCCAGCGCTTCGCGGCTCGAGGCAACGATCTTGAGATTTGGACAGGTAAGCAAAAATTGTTCCGAGAGTTTGGCACAAGATTCTACAAGATGCTCGCAGTTATCAAGGATGAGTAGCATTTGTTTGCCGCGCAGGTAATCCATGAGAAGTTCGTGAAGGGTAGTGCCTTGTGCCTCACGCAGTTTAAAAATGGAAGCAACTGTCGAGATGATATATGTTGGGTCAGCAAGCGGTGCGAGTTCAACCAGCCATACCCCATCTTTGAAATTACCGATCTGTTCAGCAGCGACCTGGAGTGATAGACGCGTCTTGCCAGTACCGCCCGGACCAATGAATGTCAGACTGCGCGTTAGAGTTAGTAGTTGCTTTGCCTCCTCCAGTTCGCGCTCCCGACCAATAAACGAGGTCAGTTGTTGCGGGAGATTATGTTTGAAAGCCTCCAGTGTATTTAAAGGCGGGAACTCAGATTGGATATCTGGAGAGTCCAATTGATAGATATGTTCCAGATGCAATACGTCCTTTAATTGCCGTTCGCCCATATCTTTGAGTTGTATATGATTTGGAAGTCTCTCCTGGACCAGATCGAAAGCACTTTGTGAAAGAAGGATCTGGCCCCCGTGCGCGGCAGACATGATCCGTTGGGTCAATGCCAACGTTGCATATCCGGAATAGCCTGTTTGAAATGAGTCCCTATACAGTTGTGCCGTGCCGGTATGGATTCCCATCCGCACTTTGATTGGGGCTGGCATCCATGATTCACTTTGTAACATTCGTTGGGCATCCAGTGCGGCGTGTAGCGCGTCGCTAGCTGTATCAAATGCCACAGAAAAAGAGTCGCCAACAATTCTAAAGACAAAACCATTATAAGCTTGGACAGCTTTACTTAGTAATTCATTGTGCCGCGTAAGCAAGGCGGGCATCTCGTTGGGATAATACTGCGCAAGCCTGGTACTGCCTTCAATATCGGTGAATAAAAAGGTTACAGTACCAGTCGGTACCTGTTCCGCTGATTGATGAGGCTCTGTCGAACGATCAGCCATAATTTTCCTCCAAGGCGAATTCAACCGCTCGTTCCATTGTCAAGGATCGCCCCTCGGCCCAGTGGGAGGCAAAGACTTTTTCATCCGTATTGGCGCGCAGGTCGGCGATCTCAGGGTCATATTCACTTCGCTCCTGAGGAGTCATCGCAATGTTGATTTTCTCACGCAGTGATTCGGCCGCGCCGAATAATTTCGCGGCGCGTTCGGGTTGTTCCTGGGCCTTGGCGATGAAAGCAAAACACTCCAGTTGATGTGCAATGGCCGCTCGGTGGCCCAGCCTTTGCCATTCCAGGATTGTTTCGCGGTACTTCGGCATTGCCTGATTGAATTGACCTTGTTCTCGTTCAATATGCGCCAGTTCACTGCGGATCATATTGATGCGATGTTTGTCTCCAAACTCCAGAAAAACTGGCAGGCAGGTTCGGAATCGCGAACGGGCCTGATCATAATCTCCTGTAGTCTTCGCAAAGAATCCCAACCCAAAGATGGTCATGGCCCTTCCCCATCGATTCCCACCTGCTTCCGATACTGCGATGGCTTCTTCACCGTAAGCCAGCGCGCCTTCGGGGTCTTGTTTGAAGATTGCTGTAAGCTGCCCCATCATGACCAATGAATATCCAAAAGCTGGGCTGTTTCCTTGTTCACGCGCGATTGCGAGGGCTTCCTGTGCGAGTGCGTATGCTTCAGCAACTTCTCCTAAATTCGCTTTTCCAGATGCGAGTTGTGCAAGTGCATAAGACAGAGTTTGTTGATTACCTGATTTTTGAGCCAGAGCAATGCTTTCAATGGCTGTGGAACGTGTTGTTTCGTTATCTCCGAGATCGGTTGCCATTCTACTTAAAGCCAGGTATGCCCGGGCGCGAACGTTTAATTGCTCGTTTGTCATGTCAATTTCCTGCATAGCGCGTAACTTTGCTTTTTCCAATACCTCCAATGCCCAACGATTGCCCTCCGCTGAATAGCCTTGAGTCATCCAAAAAAAGGGAAGCGCTCCAACGAATCGCAATGCGGCTTCAATATCTTTTGCCAGTCCCCATTCCAGTGCAGCGCGGAGATTATCATATTCAGCATTTAGTTTTGTCGCCCACTGCAAATATCCAAAGCGCTCCAGGTTTGGCTCAGCAGTTTCAGCCAGTTCCAAAAAGTAATGGAGATGCTTATTTCGTACTTCTTCCCCTTCACCAGATTCAAGTAATTTATCGCGGGCATATTGCCGGATGGTTTCAAGAAGGCGATATCGTGTATCATCGCCTTGTTCCATCACCACCAGTGATTTGTTTACCAGTTGGGTCAATAAATCCAATACGTCCAAATCACTGTAGATCGACTCAACTGCTTCAAACGACCAGCCGCCTGCAAAGACAGAGAGTCGTCGAAGCAACGTCTGTTCATCACCGGAGAGCATATCATAGCTCCAATCGATCAGGGCGCGCAGGGTTTGCTGCCGCGGCAGGGCAGTCCGACTTCCGCCTGTCAGCAACCTGAAACGATCGTCAAGCCGAGACGCAATCTGTTCCGCCGAAAAAACTCGCGCCCGTGCTGCAGCTAACTCTATTGCCAAAGGAATCCCGTCGAGACGGTAACAGATCTGGGCGACGGACGCGGCGTTCTTTTCGGTCAGATTGAACGCCGGACTCGCGGCGGAGGCGCGATCCACAAAGAGTTGAATCGATTCGTAGCCCATCAATGCCTCAGGCGAATCTTTAGATTGAGCCGGTACCACAAGCGATGGTACACGATAGACTGTTTCGCCGTTGATCCCCAACGCCTCGCGGCTGCTGGCGAGGATCTTCAGGTTCGGGCAGTGATGCAGGTATTGATCTGCCAGCTGCGCGCAGGTTTCGACGAGATGTTCACAATTATCCAAGATGAGCAACAAGTGTTTGTCACGCAGATAATTGAGCACCAGAGAGTCCAGCGGCATGCCTGGTTGTTCGCGAACGCCAAACACTGCGGCAACCGCCTGGAGGACAAGCGATGCTTCTGTGATTGGAGCCAGTTCGATCAGCCAGACGCCATCTCTGAACGATACAAGCAGGTCATTTGCGAGCTGCAGTGAAAGGCGTGTCTTGCCAGTGCCACCGGGCCCGATCAACGTCAGCAGGCGGGCGCCTTCCAGTTTTTGTTTTGCCTCGGCCAGCTCACGCTCACGACCAATAAAAGATGTGAGTTGAACGGGGAGGTTGTTGGGGTGCAGATTGAGGGAATGAAGTGCCGGGAATTCTGTCCGCAGACCTGGCGCATTGATCTGATACAGATGCTCTGGTTTCGACAAATTTTTCAAACGGTGTTCACCCAAATCGAGCAGGTTTGTGTTTTCAGGCAGATGTTCGCGCGCCAATTCTGCGGTAACAGACGAAATCAGGATTTGCCCGCCATGCCCAGCAGACATGATCCTGGCGGCGCGGTTGAGGGTCTGCCCGTAATAATCGTCCCCGCGTCGTTCAGCTTCGCCGGTGTGCAGCCCCATGCGGACTTTGATCTCCAGGTTGTCACTCAGTAATTGAAGATCATGCTGAACCGATAGAGCCGCATTGATCGCCTCAATTACAGTCACAAATACTGCATGCACTCCATCCCCCGTTGTTTTGATAATGTGCCCACGATTTGATTCGATTCTTTCCTTCAGAATCGCGTCATGTTTCGCGAGCGCAGTATTCATCTCGGCTGGGAATTTTTCCCAAAGTTGAGTTGACCCCTCAATATCTGTGAAGAGGAAGGTGACGGTGCCGGAGGGGAGGGTCATAATGAATTCTCCTCCATTGCAAGGGCGATTGCCTGTTCGACGGTCATTGCATGACCTTCCGCGGAGAGACGTGCAAATTCAGCATCATCCATTTTAGAATGGATGACCGCCAAATCTTTTTCAACAGCAACCTGTTCAACTGGCGCACGATGATTATTCAGCTTTTCACGCACGGCATCAGCCCAGGCAATGAGTTGCGCTGCGCGTTTAGGTTGTCTTTGATTTACATTGAGGCTCGCTAATCCTTCCATGGCATAAGCCAAAGTGATTAGATTGCCCACCTTTTTGGAACCTCGAATGCAATCTTCAAACATCTTGCGTGCTTGTTGATTATCACCCTGCCGTAAAATTGTACAAGCCGTATATACTTGAGCCCAAAGATATTGATTCTGATCCCCGATTTTCTCACATAACAGCATTGCTTCTTCATAATACTCTTTTGCCCTTCCGTAATTATCCTGCCAATAGGCAAGATTTCCAAAAGCTTTGAGAATCTCTGCCTCGTTTACCTGATCACCCATTTGACGGGAAAGGGAGAACGCTTCCTCCAACCAGGGAGCGGGCGAGGAAAAATCCCCCTTCACAATCGTTAATCGAGCTAATGATGAGAGGCTTCCTGTGATACCATACAAATGTCCTAACTCCCGATAGAGACATAGACTTTCTCTGACCAAATCTATTGCATGTTCTATATCGTTCGTAGTAAGGGATAACCATTCCAACGTATCCGCTTGACCAATTTTGTCTCCCAAAACGCGGTAGACGGCAAGACCCTGCTCAAGAAGAGGAACGCCATCCCCCATGTTCCCTTGAGCTACAGTGAATATGCCCAGAACAGACAGACTAAGCGCCTCAATTTGCCTGTCAGATAGCGTGCGAGCCATTTGCCTACCTTGTTCTGCAATCTTGATCATTTCAGTAAAATCACCCTGTCTAAAAAGACAATAGGAATAGATGCATAATGCCTGCACGTGCAGGGTATCAAC
>DAINRK010000108.1:3727-10613 GCA_036741855.1 Anaerolineales bacterium | reverse complement strand
GGATAAGCGCGCGCTGTACAATACCCTTTGATCTAACATCCAAGCCGTTTACGGAGTGAATTATGAACAGTTTGTTTTATGCCCTCCTTACACTGCTGGGATGGGGAACATGGCTTGCGCCGTCGCAAAAGGTCCATTTTCCAAACCAGCAAATCAAAACTCTTTATGTGGTGCTCACCAATCTTGTCATTGCCGCGCTGGTTGCATTCTGGTTGGGCGGCCTGCGCGAAGTGACCGCGGGGATGTTTTGGCTGACCGTCATCGGTGGCCTGATTTGGGCGGTTGGAGGCTGGTGCGCCTTTACAGCCACGAACAAACTGGGAATCGCAAAAGCATTTGGCATCTGGGCACCCCTCAATATCATTGTCAGCCTGATCTGGGGCGCGGTGTTGTTTCATGAATTTCTGGATATCAGCCCCAGGTCAATTCTCTTCCTTGTGATTGCGATCCTTTCCATCCTCGCTGGTGTATTGTTGATCATTTTCGCGAAAGGGACACAGGACTCTGCTGAGTCCGCAAGCGCATCGCAACTTGGAATATTTGGTGCGGTCGGAGCAGGGATTTTCTGGGGCAGCTATTTTATTCCGGTCAAATATTCTGGTGTATCACCATGGGCAGGCGCGTTTCCGTTGGCGATTGGGATGGCTGCTGGTGGCGTTCTTCTTGCTCTAGTCTCGCGTGGATCCTGGAAATTGAATGCCCAAAGTGATTACATCCGTGCTGGTCTCACTGGCGCGCTGTGGAGCCTGGGAAATTATGGCGCGCTGCTGTTGGTCGACGCCATCGGCGCCGGGAAGGGATTCACGATTGCTCAGATTTCCCTTGTTGTCGGAGCGCTGATCGGAATCTATTGGCTTCATGAACCGCCCCCGGGGACGCGCGTCGCAAATCGGACGCTGGTTGGCTGTGTGTTGGCAATGATCGGAGGGATCCTGCTGGGCAATCTTCGCTAACGCTCTGCTGCACGTCGAAGACTGTCGCCAATGCGACGCGCACAGCGGTGCTGTGTTGGGTGGCTCTTACTGTTCTCCAAAAATGATTTGGGCAATAAGATCATTAAGGGTTTCAACATTCGTTGTATCACGATTACTAAGAATAATAATCGTTACCTTATCATCGATGTAACGGGTGATTTCAGCGGCAAAGCCCACGAGATCACGGTTGTCTTTGAAGCCATTACCAGAATTACTGGTATAACCTCTGATTGCAGTGGCAAAGCCCTCAAGCCCTCCACCGTGGCTGACAGCTTGGTGGTTGTTCATTTCTCCAATCACCCAACCGTACCCATAGCTCAGGCCAGTAGTGGGTATATTTGCCTGCGGAGTGAACATCAGCTGCAACAAGTCCCGCGACACTAGTTGCTCCGTATATAGGACCTGGTCCCAGCGGTACAGATCTTCGATCGTCGAGTAAAGCCCTCCGGCTGCGTAGGGAATGGTCATATCCACGTAATCTGCATTATCCCAATGGTCGTAAAACCCGGTGTACCCCCTCGCTAAGCTGCCATCGTTATGATCGTAGCCAGTGTTCTTCATCTGCACCGACTCAAAGATATTTTTCTGTAGGAATGTCTCATACGACCTGCCGGACGCCGTTTCGATGATATAACCCAGCACGATGTAGTTTGAATTACTGTAACTCCATTTCTCGCCGGGTTTGAAATCCATTGGTCTATCCTTGAAACGTGCCATGGTCTGCAAGGGTGAGGAAGGCATGGATCTGGTAATCTCGTAGTCAGGGAGACCCGTGAAATCGGGGATCCCGGAAGTATGGGTCAAGAGCTGGTGAATAGTGATGCCTTGCCACATCTCCGGACATTCCGAAATGTAGCGGCAGACAGGATCTTGGACCGTGAGCTTGCCCTGCGCCTGTAACATGAGGATCGCCATGGCAGTGAACTGCTTGGTGATTGAGCCAAGACGATATTTTGTTTGTGGGGTATTCGGGAGATCTTGGTCTCGATCTGCTAAACCATATCCTTGGCTGAGTAGGACTTCGCCATTTCGGGCGACCAGTACAGCACCCGTAAAGGCATCCCTTTTGGTGAGTAAGTTCAGAGTCTTGTCAATTTTCGAAGACAGGCTTTCCGACTCTAAGGTTGGTGATAGAAGAGGGCTTTCCGTTATAGAAGGGGTGATGGCTACCGACTGCCCAGCACAGCTGGTCAACATTACACTGAGCACGACCAGGCTCAGGCGGACAACATCAATGTTCGAGTAGCGGAACATTTGAACTTCCTTGCTTGACCTTGCAGTCACCACAGTGTAGCGCTCTACCTCTTGAAACAAGAGTTGAGAGCTCACCCGACCAGGGTTTAAGCGGAGTCACTCCGTATAAGTATCTTTATATGTATTTGGACGGAAAATACCGTTTGTCTCACGCATATTCTCATGCGTGAATTTACTTTTTTACGGATTTACAGGCTGATATTCAAATATAAAGTTAAATAAATTATCCGAAGGAGGCACTGTGTAGTATAAACGCCGGACCTTCACAAATCAATAGCCGGTCACTTGAATAAGGTGGAATGATCAGCACTTGGCCTCCCGTTAATTTTGAGTTCCGGTCAGATGCGAATGAATAAGCCCGCATAGGGAGGCGATGCGCCCTCCATATCCTCCACCCATGGAAAATGGGTCTTCAGCTGCTGCTCAATTTGGGCGTCGTCTGTTTCAATATAGAATCCGTTTCCCTCCCAGGCGCGGATGAAGATCCAGTGAGTAGTCCCAACTGGGTCGAAGGCGTGGAAGTCACCCGCTATCGTTTGGCGGATGCCCGCAGTGATGGAAAGAAGATCGCCTCCCTCGATCGGTTGATTCTGGCTGGTCAACGCGTAAAGTTCCTCTGCGCTTTCTCCGTAGCACTCCACACCGTTCCCAAACCATATCGAGTTAAGTGCCCGGTCCCCCAGGGCAGCGATCAGGTCATATAAGTCAAGAGCCTGTTCCGGGTTCTCGGATTGGACTGGATTTGTGCTTTGCCCCTCATCAGGAACGACACCTCGACGGCTCACCCACCCTCTTAATTTGTCCCAAAGGGACAGATCAGGGGCGGTGCCAGATTCGTCTCGCTTTCCTTCCTGCCATTGGCTTAGTCTATCCTCGATCTCCTCCCTGGCATTCGCATCCTGAGATAATTCAAGGAACTGCTGGTAATCAGCGATTGCCTCAGGCTGGCGTCCCGCTTCTTCATTGGAAATCCCGCGCCAGTAATAGGCTGCTTCGTCTCCTGGGGAAAGTCGCATGACGGTGGAGAGGTCCTCAATCGCTTTCTCCAGATCGCCAAGTTGAAAATACGACATACCGCGATTGAAATAGGCATTGTGGTTCTTAGGTGCAAGCCGTATGGCTTCCGTCAGGCTGGCAATGGACTGCCGGAAATTTCCTGTTTTTCCCAACTCAATGCCGCGCTGGATGTACTCGTTCGAGTACTGCGGGTTGATGGCGAGGGCGCGCTGATAATCCTCCAGCGCGCGCTCAGACTGCCCAAGCTCTTCATAGGCTACGCCTCGAGAGTGGAGCGCACTTGCATCGTCAGGCTGTAGCTCCAGGGAGGAGCTGTAGTCCGCGATGGCCTGTGCAAAATTTCGCAGCCGGTAATATTCGGCCGCGCGTTCCTTAAATCGATGTGCCTGCCTGGGATTGGATTCGATCAATTTGCTCAACTCGAGGATGCGATGGGCGGGCTTCGCGATCCAGACCATCTCAGCGGGTGCGGAGCTATAGTCCGTTAGCCGGTCCTGAGGAATGGGGTTCTGATGGGCTTCGATCAGTTCCGGCTTCAGACCGATCGCGATCGTATATCCTGTAATCGCTTCACGAACATTTCCATGACTGTAGAGAATATTGGCACGGAAATAGTGAGCCTCGGCATAAATGGGGTCTATCCTTAAAGCAGTTTCGTAGCAAGCCAGAGCGCGGTCATCTTCGCCCAATCGATGAAACGCAACCCCCAGGCTGGTATGAGCGACTACATCGTCAGGATCTTCTTCGATGGCGCTGGACAATTCATCGATCGCTTCACCAACCATTCCGCTTAAGCCCAGCTTGATTCCCCTCGTATGTGCGTCTGTTTGCGCAGGAGGCGTCGCAGCTTGAGGCGGGGGATTTATCGAAACATCGGAACGGGTTGGCTCTGCAGGTGTGATATCTTCCTCAACAGGATGTTCCACCAGAGAATCTGCGTAGGTTTGCTTGAGGGGCGGGAACTTCTCATGGACAGAATTCGCCAAACGTCGCTTGTACATATGCGCATCTGCCTCCTCTTCTGTCATGATCTCTCCCTGAATGGGGTCATCTTCATGTTTCGCATGTGCCTGTGCGTCGTCTCCCTCTTCAGTCGTGAACTCCTCCTCATCGGGATCGTCTACATGCTTCGCACCGGTTTGCTCTGCGGGTGGGGTATCCACCTGGATTGGAACCGGTGACGGCAAGGGGATTTGGGGAAACGAGGTGAACCAGGCTTCTTTGATCGCCTGTATTATTTTTTCTTTTAACCCCGGATTTTTGAATTCATAATTTTGCCAAAATGGATAATTCAGAAATATCGCTTTGTGGCTGCGCCTGATTTCACGGTAAAAATCCATGCGCTTGTAAAGATAGGAGTTGGTGAGCAGGGTGAACTGTTCGATGGCGTTCTTCCCCTGCAAGTCAAACCCTTCAGGGATAAATCCCTGGAACGCATCTCCAAAATGTGCCTCCACGACCTTGATGTGACCAACAATATGCTTGTTAAATTCCTCCACTTCTTCTGCCGGAATCCAAAGTTCCTGATATTGAGATCCGCGGATCGTATGCTTTTCAAATTTACGTATGTAGGAGTCTTCCACATTAAACTGGGTCACATACCCTGCAGACTGTCCACTTTTGATATTCCAGTCGGAAGCGGTTTGACGGGCATATTCAAGCTGAAGAACAGGATAAAAAACGGGTCGTTGAGGCAGGCGCGCAGGGAAGGCCTTCATGCCGCTGTCATAGATCAGCACCAATTCCTCTAAACCAACCGGACGATACAGAATCATATCCTTATTCTCGCTGCCTTTGCCTATAATACCACTCGCCTACCATCCGTTAATAACCGAGCGCGGGCGAAGTGACCACAAGGCTCACTATGAGATCCGCAGTCACCGAGCATGGACTGAAGGTTTCCTCCAGAGATAAGATTTTATTTAGATTGGGTGAGATGATCTAACGCAGAATTATGAAGATTCTTTTAGAGCGCGCTCCAGCAGATCGCTGACGTGGAGTTCGGCCGCCCATTTGCGCATGTATTCTATGTCAAGCTCGCCTGTGCGGGTCTTGAGAACCCCAAGGGTGTCGCGCCATTGCCGGTCTGAGACTTCGCCGCCCATGCGATACCATTCGAGTTTCGAAAGAATTGTATCTTCAGGACTGGCAAATTTCGCGCTCATCTCGGTTTCGAGAGGGAACGTTTGTCTCTGCGCCCGGTTAAGTTGTGATTGCAGAAAGGGTCGCGGGTGCGGGATGAACACATCCACTTTGAACATGGTTTCACGGTGAATGATGTTGAAACTGGAGTTGCGCTGGATGGACTCGGCGATCATTTCTTCATCAATGTAGAATTCATCTTGCAAAGAAGAGACAAACGGCTGGAGATGTTCAAGGCGCATATTGGCAACAATATCCGAATCCTGTGTAGTACGCACCATACCATGTAGTGTGCTGGCAAGCGAACCAGCGATGAGATAAGGAATGCCTAGTTTTTCGAAAACGTCTGTTACCTTGAGAGTGACTTCAATCGGCTCATTCTGCACGGTTGATCTCCCCATACACTTTGCGCGCGAGTTCTTCTCCCAGCAACAAAGTTGCCAGCCTGCGGCGGAGTTCAACTTCAGTGGCGTTTGGAAACCTGGAACGCAAACCTGAGAGCGCCAGCATACGGGCAGAGGCGTTAAGTTGTGCAAGCATGTGCATTTTGCGCGTGGGACTGGCCTGTCGCCATAATTGAATCTGCAAAGCCTCCACTTTGGGATGGGTGTCAGAATACAGGCTGCTCATGGGGCTAGTATATCAGCCTCCAGAATTGACAGCATAAGTCTTGTAAAAAGGGTGCTGGGTGAAGACGCATGCCGATCGGAAGAGGTTTGACAGGCATATTCAAGCTGAAGAACTGGATAAAAAATCGGTTGTTGAGGCAGGCGCGCAGGGAAGGCTTTCATGCCGCTGTCATAGATCAGCACCAATTCCTCCAAACCAACAGGACGATATAGAATCATGTTCAGTCTATAAATAATACCATCTCCAACCTATCTCTATACCTTTCGAAAACAGTGAATCAAACTGTCCCATAGCTCCCCCATATTCTCGAGAATGCCACTTGGTTGCAGGAGAATTGTGAATGAGCAAACATGACCGCAAGATTCAAGCGAGAGTGGTGGGCGTTTTTGCATGGATTGAGTTGCAATGGGATGATGGTTTTGAGAGTGTGAATGGAAAGCTGTTCGCAATGAATAGCAAACCTTCAGCTTAACATCTCCCAAATCACTGAGAGAACTGCATCCATGTTGTTCGACACATCGTTATTCCAAAACCGCAAAATCTTATATCCTTTAGACTTCAGAAACTCGGCCCTTTGTGTATCGTATTCTTCCTGTTCCAAATGCTGACTTCCGTCCAATTCTACGATCAGTTTTTTACGAGGGGCACAGAAATCGACCACATAGTTGCCAATGGCATGTTGAGGTCTAAAATGAACGCCTTTCATACGGTGTGCCCGTAGTCTTGCCCAGAGTTTGATTTCTGTCGGAGTCATTTCTCGACGCAATTCTTTTGCGTGTGCGAAGACCTTGGGTGTAGTACGTTTGTGTTTCATACCCCCTCCCGCCTCCCCCATTTCAAAAAGCGGAAATGGGGGAGGAAAATAATTT
>DAINRK010000108.1:0-3717 GCA_036741855.1 Anaerolineales bacterium | reverse complement strand
GCCGGGGATCTTATCAATGCAAATCCATATCTCTTCATAAATTCATCATATTCCCCTTCCCCCATTCATGATCGTTGAATGGGGGAAGGTTGGGAAGGGGGTCAATCAACTCTAATTCCTGCAAACCAACAGGACGATAAAGAATCAGAGGGATGAGTGTACCTATAATACCACTCGCTGCTTTGCAAAGACCCCCGCCGAGCAGAGAATCGACCGGACAAATCAATAAAACATGCTACCCCGAGCGGTTCGAGGTAGCATGTTTTGAGGAGAAAGCCGAATGAAAAAAGAAAACGGCTTTCATACAATATGTACGCTTCTTTGGAACCTTTGGATGCATCTGAGCTGGGCTAGAGATACATGGTTACCTGCCATCCCTTGCCGGGATACGAAAGAACCCGCCTTACAAGGCGGGTTCTTCGTGTAGGGCAAAGTCTTGCGGATTCGATTTTTGCACACGGCTACACTGTGTGTAGCTGGCGATTGTTTGCTCGTTCCATCTGGTTCATCCACACGTTAACAGACAGCACCTGCACATGTGGTAAGGGTCGCCGGTGCCGATTGATTGCCCGCCGAATCCACCGCGATGACCTGGTAGGTGTTGAAAACGCCAGCGTTGCCATAGACAATAGTACGCCCAGCTGCCAGCAGGCTGTGATCCAATACGCCATTTACATACACATCATAGCGGATGACAGACTGCGGATCCACATCGTCCGTCGATTGATCCCAGAACAACCACGTTTCACCGTCTTCAAAAGACATTCCATTATCCCTAAGGTTGGCGGGTGTTGTCGGTGGCGTCGTGTCGGTGGTATTGCTGGCTTCGGTGGTCACGGTAAGAGGTTCGCTCATGGGCGAACTGTTCCCTGCAAAGTCATTAGCTTGCACGGTGAAGGTGTAGGTTGTCTCCGGCTGAAGCGGACCAAAAGTTCCGGATGTATCCTTCACGCCCGACCGCACTGCGGTACCATTCATCAACACGTTAAACCAAACATTCGGTCCATCCTCCACCGAGGACCATGCCAGCGAGATGTGAGTGGAGCCCACATCGGTCACCGAGACGGTTGGCTTGGTTGGAGGGGTGGTATCTCGTGGAAGAGTGAATGTCACCGTATTGCTGTAGCCCGAGTAGTTGCCCGCGGCATCCCTGGCGACGATACGCAAGCTAAAGGTGCGTCCTGCCTCGAGCCCCGCCCGGTAGACGCGGCTGGATGCAGGACCGGGGAACGTCTCACTGCTCACATTTGCACAGCAGATAATATAGGTGACATTCCCTGAGTTATCGGTGGATGGATTCCATGCCAGCGCTACAGTATAGGGGGTCATTCCTGTCACCCGCAGATCTGTGGGTGTCGTCGGTGGCTTTCGGTCTCCTGCAGCGGAGGCAGGCGAGGCAGCCAGAAGCAACGTCAGCACCACGATAATGGTTGTGAGCCGTGAGAGCTTCGACAAAAACCGTATATTCATCTGTTGTTTACTCCTTTTCTAAGGTTGGATTTCAGATGCCGAAAATCCTCATCTACAACGCTTATACGGCAGGAGCACTCCGTTGGATTTGTTGGTAGTGAATTCTTAACGTACGTTTACCCCACTGTAGTATTAGCATTACATAAGTCTTCTGTTCTGGTCGTGATAGAGAGAGTGGATATCGTAGATGAATTTTGGCTCAACATATTCCCTGTGACCCTCGATGTCGGAAAACGCTTATTCGACAAAGGTGGATAGTCCCAAACAGGAACCCATTGTTTGAGATGAGTTCTTGTTTTTTTAATGAGTACTGCACTCTACGAATATGAGTACTTTCACCGATGTATTTTGCCGTGCCAAACCATAGAATGTGCTCATCTTACACGGTGCCGCTTTAGCGGTAAAAATCCAGAGAAGGAGAAACAAAATGTTATACAGAAGTTTGAAGTCAAAATTGTTCAGCACGATCGGTCGTTTTAGCATAGCAAGCATCGTGTTGGCGGCAGTTGCCGCCATGGCTTTCACGGTCCCCTCACCGGGACCAGCGTATGCTGACGATACTACACCGCCAGCCGTGCCCGGCAATATTCAGGTACCCGCAGGGAACAAACTCTTCCTCGTGGGTCATGCCGTTGGCACCCAGAACTACATCTGTGTACCTTCAGGCACGAGCGTCAGGTTTGTACTCTTCACACCCCAGGCGACACTGTTCGATGATGATGGTGAGCAGCTCATCACTCACTACTTTAGTCCCAATCCGTCTGAGGTGAACACAGATCCAAAGGTGATCAGCAATTACACGATTCGTGCCACATGGCAGGACTCGAAAGACTCGAGTACCGTCTGGGGAAAGGTGGAACCCGGTCGCTCCTCTACCGACTCTAACTACGTCGAGCCGGGCGCGATCCCCTGGCTTCTGGTTACGATTGCCGGACACCAGGATGGCCCAACCGGCGGCGACCGGCTGAGCGGAACCACCTTCATTCAGCGGTTGAACACCCATGGCGGAGTCGCACCGGCAACAGGCTGTACCTCGTTGGGAGATCTCGGCAACACGGCGTTTGTTCCTTATACCACCGACTACTATTTCTACAAAAGCACAGGTCGCGGCAACTAGGATTACTGACCAGGATATTTGGGAGATAAACGAAGAGGATCAGGCAGTGATGACTGTCCGATCCTCTTTATCTTTTTTCAATATTCTGGATTTTGCACCTGATACTCGGTGCGGGAATGCTTGTTCGATAAAGGGATGATTCCTGCTGCCTGCACACTGCTGGATTCGAAAACATTGCCCAGCGGAGTGATCGTTGCTACCTTTAAACGTGCGGGAGATATCAAAACGGGATCGTTTTAAGCCGATATAGTATACAGACTTTCACCGGAGTTGAAGCGTTCTAGGTAAAGACTCACGCTGAGTGGAGTGAACCTCATTAACTTCCATAATGCTTATTCGCTAAAAGGTCTTTTCGTTCGATCATAGGGGATAACCTACCACCTGGGGATTTCGAGCAGTAACCAATTAATATTGCATAGGCTTTCGATTTAACTATAATGATATTTCGAGCAAAGTTATGAATTGATTCCTGGCGTTAAGGCTCCTTGCACCCGTTCGTCATACCAAATAGAGGATACACAATGAACACTCACAGGATGAATAATTCGATTAGATGGATGGTAACTACCTGGCTCCTTCTAATCGAGATCGTGACTCTGGCTTGGCCGGGGGCATCTGTGGCTCGAGCCGCCAGTTACGTAGTTACAAATCTCAATGACAGCGGAAAAGGTTCGCTGCGGCAGGCGATCTTAAATGCAAATGCCGCTGCAGGCGCGGATACGATCACATTCAGCCTCAATGGCACGATCCTGCTCTCATCGACCCTGCCTGCTATCACCGATGCCGCGGGACTGATGATTGACGGCACAGGGCGAAGCATCAGCATCAGCGGGAATAACTCGGTGCGCGTTATCTCCGTGAACAATGGCGCTGGGCTGGCTCTGAGAAATCTCAGCGTCACGGGCGGCACCGTAAGCGGTTTCAATAGCGAGGGTGGCGGAATTTACAATAGCGGCATGCTGGAAGTGACGGACAGCACGTTCTCAGGGAACCACGCCGGCGTCTTCGCCAATGGCGGCGCCATCTCCAACCATGGAACACTACGCGTGACGGACAGCACGGTCTCGGGAAATACCGCGATCGAGAACGGCCGAGGCGGTGGGATCTACAACATCGGCACGCTGAGCGTG
>DAINRK010000107.1:3743-10767 GCA_036741855.1 Anaerolineales bacterium | reverse complement strand
AAAAGCTGGCGGGTGATGAAGTCGCGGCCTTCTGGGGCGCTGGCTTTGCAGGTCCAGATTATGTGGGACGAACAATAAAAGTCGCGCAAAATCTGCTGCACGTCATGAACGCGCAGAATATTCCGGTGGGCATCGGCGTGCATGCTGGAATCGCTTACTTCGGCGCCATGGGCACAAGCGAGGGTCTCACGGATATATCCGCCAAGGGTGAAGAAGTGAATATGGCCGCTCGACTGGCTTCCAAAGCGGGGATAGGAGAGATCATTGTCAGCGAACAGGCCCTTCAAAAAGCGAAGATGGATGGCAGCATTTTGGAATCCCGCCGACTGGAGCTGAAGGGCATCAGCGAGCCGGTGATTGCGCGCGTGATGCACGGATCGTAATCAAATCGTCGATCAGACACCATGTTCTAGTTAACATGTGTGTCTGTATATTCCATAAGGAAGATATTCATATGGGAAAAATTATCTTAGGCATGACCATGTCATTGGATGGATTCATCAATGATCGCAATGGCAGCGTGGAGACGCTTTATCCTGATCTTGCTGCCCTGCGGGACACTGAGCCATTAAGAGAATCGATGCAGAACACCGGCGCGGTGGTGATGGGCAGGAATTCATTTGCCATGGCAGAAGACCCGGACTCTATCGCGGAGAATTATGAGTATCAGGTGCCAATCTTTGTACTAACCCACCGGCCTCCAAAAAGGCATCCAAAGGAGAACGACAACCTAACCTTCACCTTCGTGACCGATAGTATTGAAAGCGCCGTTGGACAAGCAAAAGCAATCGCGGGTGATAAAGATGTTACAGTCATAGGCGCCGCCAGTATCGTACGACAATGCCTCAACAAAGGTCTCGCCGATGAACTGCACGTTGACATCATGCCGCTGCTCCTCGGCAGCGGTTTGCGACCATTCGAAGGTATCGACGCTGAATCAATTCAACTTGAGAGAATAAACGTGACGGAGTTGCCGGCGGGGAGAACGCACCTCCGGTTTCGGATCATAAAGTAACAGAGGCACTCTTTTGGGCTACAGCATTCTTAACCGAGATGAATTGCCGCGTGATGGGAATACGTATGAGTTTGTAGGATCTCAACATCAAGATACCGAAGTCTCATTTATCTGGGTGGATATGCCGCCGGGAGGTGCTGTGAAGCTCCATAAGCATCCTTACAAGGAAATTTTTATCATACACGAAGGCGTAGCAACTTTCACCGTGGACTCCGCTACGCTAGAGGCACATGCGGGGCAAATCATCATCGTGCCTGCGGATGTGCCTCATAAGTTCATGAATTTGAGCGACAGGCAATTAAAGCAAATCGATATCCATGTTAATAGACAATTCATTACTGAGTGGCTTGAAGACTAAAAGGAACAAGAAATGAGAACACTATTTGCATTCAACATGGTAACGCTTGATGGTTTCTTTGAAGGACCGAACCAGGACATAAGCTGGCATAATGTTGATGAAGAATTCAATCAATTTGCGATTGAGCAGACGGGCACAGTGGACACGATCTTATTTGGACGAAGGACATATGAGGGGATGGCAAGTTATTGGCCTACTGAGGCCGCCATAAACGATGATCCTATTGTTGCCGGGTTAATGAATAGTTTGCCCAAAATTGTATTTTCCAGAACATTACAGAAAGCCGAGTGGAATAACACAAGGTTGATCAAAGATAACATTGAAGAAGAAATTTTGAAACTAAAGGGACAGCTTGGCAAAGATATTGCAGTGTTTGGTAGTGCCGATCTTTTATCCACGCTGGTTCAAATGGACTTGATTGACGAGCATCGAATAATGGTGAATCCGGTCATCCTCGGCAGTGGCAATCCTTTGTTTAAAAATATAACTGATAGACACAAACTGCAATTCGTAAATATAAAAACGTTTCGCTCGGGAAATGTTTTACTTTACTATCGGCCTGCTGCAAATAAGAAGGAGGTGTGATGGGAAATGTTGTATTTAACAGGTCATTGGTCCAAGGTGCTGGCAAACTAGTTGTTACTCAGTCACATTTAATGTAACAGCAGAGATCTCTGATTCGTCTATATAAACAGTTTGTTAGACTCAATATTAACGCTCACCTTGACGAAATAGAACACATATTCTAAAATTAGATTTATCTTAATTCTGTGGGTGGGCAAGTCTCAAAATTTTGCTCACCCACAGGTCTTTAAATCCAGCTCAATAACAAAAAATAGAGGCAATTGCTCACAAGGAGGTTTTGATGAGAAATGTCGATGCAGGTCTGCCTATATCATAAGATAAATGAGGCCCTGAATCCAAATCGGAAATGAATGGAGAGCTACATTGAGTCAGAATATGAAAACCTTTTACGCAACTTTGGCAAACTGCCTGGCTGCCTTCCTTACGAATACATTTGTGTGGTTTGCAATCACGTTCTGGGTGTTTCTCGAAACCAGGTCCGTAATTGCGACCGCGGTCATGGCCGGCGTATATACTACGACTGTTGCTCTGTCTGGCTTCTTTCTTGGGTCACTCGTGGACCGGTATCCGAAAAAAGCAGTAATGCTGCTCTCCAGCATCGTGTCACTTGTCCTGTATGTGTTTGTCTACTTCATATTTGTTGCCACGCCAAGCGAGCACTTCAAGGATGCGAGTAGTCTCAACTTATGGTTGTTCATCGTGTTTTCCCTCTTCGGCGCGATTGCCGGAAATTTGCGCGGAATTGCCATCTCCACACTTGTCACAATTCTTGTGCCGGAAGAGGAGCGGGATAAGGCAAACGGTCTTGTCGGTACTGCTAACGGTATTGCGTTCCTGGGGGCATCGATCTTCAGCGGTCTGGTCGTTGGCTATCTTGGAATAGCATGGATGTTGCTGATCGCCATAATTTTGACTATTCTGGTTATTCTTCATCTTACGACTCTTTCCATCCCTGATCTGACAAAAAAGATACGCCACGCCCATGACGGTGAGCCCGAACACGAACATGACGAACCTCGCGAAGGTGTCGATATTCGAGGAACGATTCGGGTCGTTCAACTTGTGCCTGGTCTATTTGGCTTAATCTTTTTCCATACATTCAATAATTTCCTGGGAGGCATTTTTATGTCGCTGATGGATGCGTATGGCCTGCTGCTCGTATCCGTACAAGTGTGGGGGGCGCTGTGGGGAATACTGAGTCTGGCATTCATCGTCGGTGGGGTAGTTGTGGCAAGGAAAGGTCTGGGACGAAATCCGCTGCGAACGCTATTTCTGGCAAATATTGCCATGTGGACGATCTGCATATTCTTTACAATCCAGTCCTCCATTGTGCTTCTAGCGATCGGTATGTTTGTCTGGTTGAGCTTGATTCCCGCCGTTGAAGCAGCAGAGCAAACCATTCTTCAAAAAGTAGTTCCACCGGAACGCCAGGGACGCGTGTTCGGGTTTGCCCAAAGTGTGGAGCAGGCAGCCTCTCCTGTTACCGCTTTCCTTATTGGGCCGATCGCTCAATGGATCTTTATCCCATTCATGACGACAGGAGCCGGTGTAGAACTGATCGGTCCATGGTTTGGAACCGGCACCGATCGAGGCATCGCGTTATTGTTTATTGTTGCCGGGATGGTTGGACTTCTTGTCACACTTCTCGCCATGCGGTCGAATTCGTACCGGTCACTATCAGCAATTTACAGGGAAGCAGATCAGGAACTGGAACAGGCGTATTCATCCTGAAGCCACTTAAGATAATTGTGTTCACCATAGAAGATTCCAGAAGAAAGGTCAATCAGAATGATGATAAGTAATTCAAAAACCGATGCTCTATCAATTCCAAAACTTCGTTCAACCTTCAGCGGACGTGTAATCGCACCGGGCGATCCAGACTACGATAAAGCGCGCACTGTATTTTATGGTGGCGTTGATCGTCATCCCGCCGTGATCGTTCGGGTCAAGGATTCAGATGACGTCGCTCGGGTGATCGCGCTAGCGCGCGAAACCGGCCTGGAACTCGCCGTTCGCAGTGGTGGTCATAGCGCGGTAGGTCATAGCGTAACAGATGGTGGGATCGTATTGGATCTTTCAGACATGCGAGATTTGCAAATCGATCTCGAAAACCGCACCGCTTGGGCCGAAACTGGACTGACAGCTGGCGACTATACTTCGGCAGTTGGTGCTCATGGTATCGCGACTGGTTTTGGAGATACTGGCTCGGTTGGAATTGGCGGACTCACCCTGGGAGGCGGCGTTGGATATTTGGTGCGTAAATATGGACTCACCATCGATGACCTGCTGGCTGCTGATATCGTGACGGCCAATGGCGAACTACTGCATGTGGACGCAAACTCACATCCGGATCTTTTCTGGGCGCTCCGCGGTGGCGGAGGTAACTTCGGTGTCGCGACCCGGTTCAAGTTCCGGCTCCATGATGTTGGCTCAATATATGGAGGTATGCTATTCCTGCCGGCGACCGCTGATGTAATTGCTTCGTTTATTACGCTGGCAGACGCCGCACCTGAAGAACTCTCGACGATTGCCAACGTGATGCCCGCTCCACCAATGCCGTTCCTACCTGCGGAACACCACGGCAAGTTGATCATCATGGCAATGCTTGTCTTTGCAGGTGATGCGGCGGAAGGCGAACGTGTTATCGCTCCATTTCGGGAGCTTGCAACGCCGATTGGGGATATGGTCAAACCCATGCAATATCCGGAAATTTATCCACCTGAAGAAGGTGAATATCATCCTGTTGCAGCCTCACGCACCATGTTTGTTGATCGAATCGATCGCCCCATCGCTGAGTTCATCCTTGGCCAACTGCAGAATTCAAAAGCGTTTATGGCTGTAGCCCAACTGCGAGTGTTAGGTGGAGCAATGTCTCGCGTGACTGTTGATGCTACCGCGTTTGCTCACCGCAATTCACGTATTATGGTGAACCTTGCGGCGCTGTATGAAAAGCCTGAGGAGAAGCCGACTCATGAAGCTTGGGTCACAAATTTTGCGGCTGCACTCCAACAAGGAGATACAGGTGCGTATGTCAATTTCCTTGGAGAGGATGGAGAGGCTCGCATTCGCGCGGCCTATCCAGGGTCCACGTGGGATCGGCTCTGCGTGATCAAGGCTCAATATGACCCGACTAACCTGTTCCGTTTGAATCAAAACATCCAACCCGATGGCAAGCGTTCCAGGAAATAAGAAATAACGTGAACTTTAAACTTGGTAAGGAAAAAATCATGCCACAGGAATACATCGAGATTCACGGCGCACGTGAAAACAATTTGAAGAATGTTTCATTGCGAATCCCCAAACGAAAAATCACCATCTTCACTGGTGTGTCGGGTTCCGGCAAGTCATCCATTGTGTTCGATACGATCGCTACTGAATCACAACGTCTGATGAATGAAAACTTTAGCATGTTCGTGCGGAATTTCCTGCCGAAGTATTCCCAGCCCGATGCGGACGCCATCGAAAACCTGAGCATGTCCATCGTAGTGGATCAAAAGCGGATGGGCGGCGGTTCACACTCGACCGTTGGGACGATCACCGATATCAACACGATCCTGCGCATGATGTTTTCGCGCATCGGGCAGCCCCACGTGGGACCCACCAACGTATTCGGTTTCAACGACCCGCAGGGCATGTGCCCGAACTGCAACGGACTCGGTCGCAAACTGGATGTGGACCTGGAAAAGTTCCTGGACAAATCCAAATCACTGAATGAAGGCGCTATTCTATTCCCAGAATACGCCGTGGACAGTTGGAGCTGGAGTAATTTAATCAATACTGGTTTGTTCGACCCTGATAAGAAAATATCCAAATACACCCAGAAGGAAATGAACGACCTTTTATATAGCGAACCTATCAAGGTCAAGACCAAGTTAGGGGCAAAAGACTTCAACCTGACCTATGAAGGCATCGTCAACCGCTTTACCAACAAGTACATCAAGCGGGATCTGAAAACCATGTCCGAGCGGACTCAAAAGTCGGTGGAGCCTTACATGTCGATGGGTCCTTGTTCCGAGTGCAAAGGTGCGCGGTTGAACCAGACCATCCTGAAATGCAAGATCAACGGTTACAACATCGCCGACCTGACGAGCATGGAAATCCCTGAATTGATCGAAGCCGTCAAAAAGATCAAAGTGCCCGCCGCCGGGCCAATAGTCAAAGCGCTTCTCGAACGGTTAGAAAACCTCGTGGATATTGGCTTGGAATACCTCAGCCTCAGTCGTGAGACGGACACGTTATCAGGCGGAGAGTCGCAACGCGTAAAAGTCGTTAAGCACCTCGGCAGCAGTCTGAGCGATGTAATCTATATCTTCGATGAGCCGAGCGTGGGTTTACATCCACGTGACGTGCATCGCATGAATGAGTTATTGCAGAAACTGCGCGACAAGGGCAACACGGTTATCGTCGTGGAACATGACCCCGATGTGATCAAAGTGGCAGACCATGTCGTGGATGTGGGTCCGCTTGCGGGTCCGCATGGAGGCGAGATCGTCTACGAAGGTAGTTATACAAACCTGCTCAAGGCGAATACCATCACTGGCAAACACATGCAGCGGTCTGTGCCGATGAAGGAAGAGTTCCGCACGCCGACAGGCAAACTGCCGATCAAGAATGCGAAGGTCAACAACCTGCAAAACGTCAGCGTGAACATTCCAACAGGCATACTGACGGTGGTCACGGGTGTGGCAGGATCCGGGAAAAGTTCGCTCATTAATGAGGTCTTCCAACACCAGCATCCTGATGCGATCATGATTGATCAATCCGCAGTAGGAGTCAATAGCCGCTCCAATCCCGCCACATACACGGGCATTCTGGACGATGTCCGCAAGGCGTTTGCATCGGCGAACAAGGTGCAGGCTTCGTTGTTCAGTTTCAACTCGAAAGGTGCCTGTGAAAACTGTCAGGGGCTGGGTGTGATCTACACCGAGTTGTCATTTTTCGATAGTGTGAAATCGCCCTGCGAAATCTGCGGCGGCAAACGCTTCAAGGACGAAGTGCTGGCGTACAAACTCAACGGCAAATCCATCAGCGATGTGCTGGCGATGAACGTGGAACAGGCGCTTGAA
>DAINRK010000107.1:0-3733 GCA_036741855.1 Anaerolineales bacterium | reverse complement strand
TTCGAGCTCAAGGAAGTCCTGCGAAAACTGCAAGCCATGAGCGATGTCGGTCTGGATTATTTGAGTCTGGGGCAACCGTTGAGCACGCTTTCGGGCGGCGAATGTCAACGCATCAAACTTGCTAGCGAACTGCACAAGCAGGGTAGTATCTACATCATGGACGAACCGACCACGGGCTTGCACATGTCGGACATTGGTCACCTCATGCAAGTCATTAACCGCCTTGTCGACACGGGCAACACAGTCGTTGTCATCGAGCACAATTTACACGTCATTAAAAACGCCGACTGGATCATCGACATGGGTCCCGAAGGCGGCAGTAAAGGCGGGCAGGTCATGTTTGAAGGCACACCCAAAGAGTTGTTGAAGGCGAAGGGTTCGATAACCAGTCAATATTTACAGAGTTGAGAAGGTGATCCAACTCCTTTCCAACGGTACAAGAGGAAATTTTCAGGAGTCTGGAAAAGGTGTAAGATTTAAGGAACCTTATCGTAAACAGGAATACATTTAATGATAGTAGATTTCGATACACGACCATCGGATGCCCCTTTCGTTCAAGCTGTCTACCAGGCACGCAGTATTGGTGGTGGTTCATTTGTGTCGACTGCTGCGAGTCACTGGGAGATGGTGATCACCAAACAAAAAGAAAATATCACTCTCAGCATTCGCGGGCCTGAAACTAAAGCATCACCTTCGCCTATTCCCACGGACGCCGAATTTTTAGGCGTCATTTTCAAACATGGTATGTTCATGCCAAACCTGCCCGGAAGCAAACTGGTGGATACAGAGATCCATTTGCTGGGATCAGGCGGGAGTTCATTTCATCTATTCGGTGAAGCGTGGGAATTTCCCAACCTGGAAAATGTGGATACCTTTGTCAATCGATTGCTCCGCAAAGAGCTGTTGTCACATGACCAGGTCGTGGATGATGTATTGCGCGGCAAGACACAAAACCTCTCGTTACGCTCCATTCAACGCCGCTTTGTGCATGTGACCGGTTTGACGTTTAAAGGCATTCAGCAGATCGAACGAGCACACCAGGCAGTAACGCTATTGCAAAGCGGGGTCCCGATTCTTGAGACAACGTACCAAACTGGATATTTCGATCAAGCCCATCTAACGCGTTCACTGAAGTTGCTCTACGGTCAAACCCCGGGTGAGATCATCAAGTCAGGCTAGATCAAAGCAGAGGTATGCAGAACTCCCCCAACTCGAAACAATCTCTAAGTCACGGATGGCATCGACAATGATCAGACTCTCTCCCGTTACGCTTGAAGGTCGCGGTATTCGATTGGAACCTCTGCACCCGGACCATGAAGAAGCATTATCTGCCGCCGCTGCCGATGGTGAACTCTGGAATTTTTGGTACACCTTCGTCCCAAAGCAGGAAGAGACCAACGGCTATATTGCAGACGCTCTGGCAGGACAGCGAGCTGGTCACATGCTACCGTGGGCGGTGCGTGAATTGTCCACAGACAAGATCGTAGGCAGTACGCGGTATCACGATATTGTGCCTGATATCGACCGCGTAGAGATCGGTTATACCTGGTATGCAGCCACCTGGCAGAGAAGCCACGTGAATACAACCTGCAAATTATTGTTGATGACCCATGCCTTTGAAACACTCGGATGTAAAGTGGTTGGTCTGCGGACTGACAATTTCAACTTTGCTTCGCAGCGTGCGATCGAAGCATTAGGAGCAAAAAAGGATGGGGTTCTTCGCCACCATCGGATACGCCGCGATGGGACGGTGCGCGATAGCGTTATGTATAGCATCCTTGCCCGTGAATGGCCCGATGTCAAGCGGCATCTTGAATTTCGCCTGGCGCGTCATGCAGGTCTGTAGATCGGCCCAACTGGATTGTCGTTTTTTTACAAGACGGAATTCCTTTATGAGCGTATGATGTGGTTATCACTTTATAGATAAAAGGAGATTAACCATGAGAAAAATAATTGTGCACGAATTCATTACCTTGGACGGAGTGATCCAGGCGCCGGGCAGTCCCACCGAAGATACCGATGGCGGTTTTCCCCACGGCGGCTGGACGCTTCCATACTGGCACGATGATATTGGTGCCCACTTCGGTCAGATCTTTGCTGAGGCTGATACATTGTTGCTTGGACGAAAGACCTGGCAGTTGCATGGTGAAGCATTCGAACCCAATCCTGATGGAGATCCGTTCAGTGGCTTTAAGAAGTATGTGGTCTCCAATACATTGAAATCGGCGGATGGTTGGCGGGACTCGAATCTCATCAGCGGCAATGTAATCGAGGAGATCCGCAAGTTGAAGAACCAGCCCGGCAAAAACATTGTTATGGATGGAAGCAGTGTTCTGATCCATGCATTGATCGAGAATGACCTGGTGGATGAGATTACCCTGCATCTGTACCCGCTGGCACTTGGAAGTGGCAAGCGATTGTTCCCGGCTGGAAAACGCGTCAATTTCAAGCTGGTTGAATCCGTCGCGTTGCCGACCGGCGTAGTGTATCAGCGATATCAGCCCGCCTAAAAGGGAATAAGGTTTCAGAAGACAAATCACTTCATAATGGTCCAATTGTGAAAAGTCTGGAATGGATGCCATATGGAACAAGAGAATCTAGATGAACTGCAGCGTTCGCTGGCTGGAACGGCTGTCCTGCCTGCAGATGCTGAATATGAAACAGCGCGCCGAGGTTTCAATGCCCTCGTGGACCGGCGTCCAACGGCGATCGCTCGTTGCGTCAACGCTAGTGACGTTGCAGTCGCTTTCGACTTCGCGCAGGCGCACGAACTCGAGGTTGCTGTGCGTGGGGGTGGACATAATCCCGCAGGTCATTGCGTCTGTGATGGCGGACTTGTGATCGACCTCTCGCTCATGCGCAAGGTTGAGGTAGATGATCGATCAAGGATCGCTCACTCTGAAGGCGGCGCGACCTGGCTTGATTTCGACTCGGCCACGCAGGCGTTCGGTCTCGTCACGCCGGGAGGCGTTGTCGTCTCTACCGGTGTGGCTGGACTTAGCCTCGGCGGAGGTATCGGTCACCTGACTGCGCAGTATGGCCTAACATGTGACAATATCATAGGAGCAGAGCTTGTGACTCCGCAGGGAAATGTCATTCATGCAAATGCCGATGAAAACGCCGATCTTCTCTGGGGACTGCGTGGCGGAGGCGGCAACTTTGGGGTGGTCACACGCCTGGAGTTTCGCTTGCACACTCTCAAACAGGTCCTAGGCGGCCATCTCGTTTACAAAGGACCGGGCGTCCGTGAGGCGCTTCTGCGATATCGCGATGTTGTTACGCGTTCACCGCGCGATCTCAGTTGCCAGGTGGCGCTTGCGATCGATGAGTCGTTGACACCGATACTCGAAGTCGTGCCGTGCTATACAGGCGCGAACTCCGATCCCGAAGAACTGCGGATACTGCGCTCGGCGCCTGGACTCATCGAAGATAGCGTACATATGCACACGTTCCTCGAACAGCAGCGCGTGATCGACTCAACGTACGGCGCAAATCGGCACTACTGGAAGGGTCACTTCGTGCGCGAGATCCCCGACGAATTATTGGACGAGTTGCTCAAACGAATTGTCGCGTTGGGACGCTCGCCGGGAGGCATCATGATCGAGTCCCTGCACGGCGCGCCGAAGGATGCAAACGTGCCTCCGAGTGCAGTCGGCTTCCGTCAGGCAGCGTTCAACGTCAGCATCATGGCAGTCTGGCAGGACCCCGCCCTTGACGCTGAACAGATCAATTG
>DAINRK010000106.1:0-10810 GCA_036741855.1 Anaerolineales bacterium | reverse complement strand
CATCTGAGCCTAGCGTGGTCAGAGTTTTCGCGTCGGCGACGACATCATCCCACGTTTTCCATTGTGGAGGATAAGTCAGCCCAGCCGCTTCGAACAAAGCGGGATTCACATATGCGCCTCCATACTCAAGGTTATATTCTGCGGGGAAGCCATACAACTTGCCGTCGCACGTCTGTCCGCCAAGCGGCGCGGCGAAGAAGGCCTCTTGTGCCTGAGCCTGGGACATCACGTCAGCAGGTACCTCAAGTAGTTGACCACCAGACGCGTAACGGCAGGTGTAGCCGCCAGGAATCAGAATTACATCCGCGGTGTTGCCTGCAGGCAGCGAGGTCTGAATGGTTTGAATAAACACATCCCATGGGAACGTCTCGTACTTGATAGTCACATTCGGGTTCTGTGCCATGAATTCATCGAACTTTGCCTGGTTTGCTTCATTAAAAGCAGGTGCCTGGTGGCCCCAAAAGCGGATCTCAACCGGCTCATTCGAGGCGGCAGGTTGTCCACCTCCGCATGCGGCGAGCAACAAACTCGCCATAACAAAGACAAACAGAAACTTTTTCATACTTCTCTCCTTTTCATATGTTGAGTTTGACAACCGCCGTCAAATTGTTTGGACGGTCGGGATTTAAACCTTTTGCGATGGAACGGTAGAAAGCCATTTGTTGCAATACAGGAAGATACAAGACGCCCCGTATGCTCTCGGGAATTCCTGACTCGAAGACGACATCTGCCTCCTTCTCTCCGAGAGTTGCCACCCTCGCCCCAAGCGTTTTCATCTCTGACAAAACCTTCACCTCGTGGATTCGATTCGCATCAGACAGCAATCCAACCAGGAGAGCATTTTCATTGACCATACTCATCGGTCCATGGCGAAATTCCAAAAAGTGGAAAGGCTCACTATGTGTTAATGTCATCTCTTTCATCTTGAGATTCGCTTCACATGCCAATCCGTAGCGAATCCCTGAACCGAGATAATAGAATCTATCGAAATCCAGATTCTCCCCAATCTCTTTTGCGAACGCCTCGTAATTTTTGATCAAAGAGTCGCCAACTTCTGGCAGCCTGCCCATCAACTCTACTAGATCCTCTCGTCCCGCCATCCGCGCACAAAAGGTAGACGCAGCAACAAACATTGAAGCAAATGACCTTGTCTGCGCAATAGATTCTTCCTGCCCCTTTGAAATCACAATATTCACATTCGCCAGACGCGAAAGCATTTCATCATAATTACTGATGACAACTACCTCCCCGCGTTTCTCAGCTTTGAACTTCTCAACTGCTTTGACAGTTTCCGTAGTTGTCCCTGAACGGCTAACGGCAACGAGCAAAGTCTTCCCGTCAGTCAATACGGTTTGCGGATTCAACAACAACTCCCCACCTGCGATTGCCCGCGCGGTGCAACCAGTTAACTCCTGGTACAACGCCGCAGCAACAAGGGATAAATAATATGTCGAGCCGCAACCCGTGAAAACGACCTGGTTATATTGTCGGGCAGCAGGCAACGATACGGCATTCGCGACGTCCATCGCGTCTTGCCAGGCTTCAATTTGCGAGTTAATTTCGCGATACGTTGCGTAATTTTCAACAGACATGTTTATTTCTTCAACAGTGCAGAAAGTTTCTCTTCATATTCTGTAAGCATTCGTTTTGCAGTCTCGGCAGCGGGAACAGTGGGCTGCCTAAGCACCGTATTGCCGATGTCTAGCAGCATCTCATCCAAGTATGTTTCAATACGCCGCCACAATCGCACTGGCGGATGCGGCCGCCCTGTTTTCAAAATCTTTTGCATAGTTTCGGCAGATGTAAGCAGTGAGAATTCGATTTGTTCGTATGCATCGAGACGGGCAGGCAACGTGTTGGAGGATTTGAAGAATTGAACCTGAGTACCACGATCAGCCAGATATTGAACCAGGTCAAGCGCCACCCTCTCAACATCAGAGTCAGCATTAACATTTTTCCAGATCACCAGATGGTCGCCGCCGACCCATGGAATACCTGGGAGCGTAGTTACTGCCAGGTTTTCACGCAGTTCCTGGGATGTATACGGGCTGGCCAACAGTTCATCAGCGACTTCGATTCCACCGATCAAAGTTGCGGTTTCACCCCGCGCAAACGCCTGTGTGCAAGCCTCAACGGAAAGTCCGCGTAAAGAAGGTGGAAGATACGGAAACAATTCAAAAAAATTCATCAATCCTGAATATGCTTCTGGTTTTCCAAAGGCGGGTTCACTTCCGTTAGGAGCGAGGAATTCTCCACCATTGGCGCGAACCCAGGAAGATGCAATATGTACCAAATCTTGGTACGAATGTAGCGTAGGGAAAGCCCACGGCACGATTCCATCTTTGCTTAACTTCGCAAAGGCTTCGCATGTGGCTTCGGGTGAGGTAAACGCGTCCTCGGGATAAATACCCGAACGCGCCAATACATCCTGACGGTAAAACAGCACAAAAGTATAAACGGTCCAGGGAATGGACCAGACATCGGGACGACCCGCAAGTTTTACTGTATCCCAAGCTGAGGGAACAAATCGAGCGGCTCCTCCCATCCGTTCCACTTCATTCGCGCTGAAAACGCGCAAGGCGTCGAACATTGCCATTGTAGCGCCCCACGTTGAACCGATTTGCGAGACGTGCGGACCTTTGCCTTCCACAGCGTCCATTAACAAGCTTTGCCAGGCACGCTCCCAGCCAATCCGTTTGATGCGAATCTGTACAGAGTCATCGCGCTCAAACGGTCGCAATACATCCTGTAAAGGATTTAAATCTTCCGCCGCATCAGCAATGGCAAGGAATTTCAGTTCATTCATGGTTCACTCCAACTTCAATACACGGCGTGCATTCTCTGAATAAACCTTGTTCAATACATCATCAGGCAAATACAAACCACACACATACCAACGACCCTGACCTGGTACTTCGCTGGTGTTGTAATTGAAATACTCGTCATTGGTTTCAAGAAAGCGATAATACAGACGATACGCTTCCAGGTCCGGGCCCATGTCAGAACCAAACAATATACGGTCTTGATATTGAATAAAAAATTTCCGCGCAGTATAGGGCTGTCTTCCAAGCTCGCCAAGCCGCGCGGAAATATCAATGTAATAGTTTGGGCATTCGTCAAGCATCTGCCCTACCCACCCAAGGTTTTCGCCATAACATCCAACATGTGCACCAACAAATGTCGTATTGTGATGACGCGAAACAAGTTTCTTAAATCCATTCATGATTTCTAAAAATGGCGGGAATGGTGGACTTGTAAACGCCCAATCGGGATTCTCGCCAAGTTCCTCCCATCGTTCATTTGTTTCATCGATTGTGTCAAAAAACGCTACCGGATCAGCGACATGAATCAGCACAGGCAGATTCAGTTCGCCCGCGGATTCCCAAATCGGGATCAGGCGCGCATCGTCTACTTTGATCAACTGCCCTTTGTCGTCTTTGACATGCAGACCGAACGGCTTCCATATTTTCAATCCCTGCGCGCCCGCTTCTTTTTGGACCTTAAGCCTGCCTGCAGCCCAATCCGCGAATCCATCTCCGCGCGTTTCCCACTGACTCCAATCAACGCCCCCGAAGATCTGAAATCTCTCAGGCGCACCTTCCTTGAAATACCTCAAATGTGAATAAAGGATATCTTCTCCCCAACCGCCATCGAGGTCCACATAATGCGTAACACCTGCTTCATCCAGCAAGGCAAGCAATTCGCTCAACGGCTTCTTGTCCCACCCACCACCGAAAGGGTCCTTCAAATGATTATGTGCGTCAATGACCGGGAACTTTGGTCGGTTTACCAAAGTAGTTTTGGTCACAAGTTTTGATTGAGGGCGAAAGTTCTCGAGCAGCATAAGCTCCTCTTTGTAGAAGAAGTTAGCACATCGTACTCGTGTGTATCCTTACGTCACAATCACTTGGATTCCTTGCCGCTTCAACGCCAGAATGAACTTCTTGTCAGCCTTAGCATCCGTGACAAAAGTATGTATGACGTCTAGAGCCGCGAGCATTACTGTTGACACGCGATTCACCTTGGTATGGTCTGCAACAACGATCAACTCGCGCCCAATCCTAATAATAGCGCGGTCAGTCAGGGTCTCCTGCAAATAATCATTGGTCAAACCGTGCTCCAGGCTTAGACCGCGAATCCCTAAAATCACTTTATCCGCGCGGATTTCATTTAACGCCTGCTCCGTAATATGACCAATAAACGAAAGTTCACTCTCGCGTAACATCCCGCCTAATGAAATCAGAGTAATTTCCTCCGTACCTGCTAATATGTTCAGCACCGGCAGGGAATTTGTAATCACCGTCAGTTTTTTGCGATCACGAAGATTACGCGCGACCTCCAGCACAGTCGTGCCCGAGCCGAGGAACACAGTCTCATTATCAGCAATGAGATCGGCCGTTTCACGGCCGATGCGAGCTTTTTCGCCTAACTGCTCCGATTCACGTTGGAGAATTGGTAACTCAGGCGGAGCCTGTTCGACTGCAATGACTCCTCCATGCACCCGTTGGGCTTTCCCCTGCGAAGCCAGCGACTCTAGGTCGCGCCGCGCTGTGGCTTGACTTATGGAAAACTGCTTCACAATCTCTGCCACACTCAGGCGCCCTTGCTTGGTAAGGAGGGAATGGATCTGTTTCTGGCGTTCAGGAGTTGGGACAAAATCGCTCATAACCAATCAAAATCACTCAAAAACAATCATATCACTATTTTCGGAAATCGCAAGCGGCCAGTTGAACTGTAATTTTGTAGAGAACTAAAAAGGCACGTAGAGAGTGCCTTTCCATCGGAAATATTCTTAAGACAAAATGTAGGAAGCCTCTGTTATGATTTCACCAGCCTGTTCAGGGTCTCACTCAAAACTCGAATAGCCCTTGCATACTCATCCAATGATATATGTTCATTCGGAGTATGATCCAAGCCTGAATCTCCTGGTCCATACACTATAGCCGGACATTTCCATATTGGCGCGACAACATTCAAATCGGCCGTTCCTGTTTTATGGACAAAACGCGGCTCCCCTCCCTGAGACCTGATTCCGCTTAAGAAGCTTCTTACGAGCTTTGTGTTTTTATCACATTCCCACGCTGAGATAGCGAAACCCGTAGGTTCGACATAAAGATGAAAGTCGTTTTCACGCAGTGAGTGACCATCACTACATATTTCATTCAACTTCCGATACCAATCCTGCGGCGAAACTTTCACCGGCAAACGGACTCCTATCCGCAATTGCGCCCATTGTTCAAAATCATTTGATTCGGAATTCATTCCGCGTAAGGTCAGCAGCAATTTATCAAACATTTTTGGCTTATCAATATTGAACGAATTTACATAAGCCTTTATTTTCAACCAAACTTCCACCACCACTTCCGCAGCCGTTTGCTCACCGCTGGCAGTATGGGCCTGGCTTCGTTTGGCCATAATATTTACCCAGGCACTGCCTTTATAACCCAGCGCGACTCTGTCCCATTGATTTGGTTCACCGATAATCGCAAAGTCAGGTTTATATTGTGTCGCTACAAATCGCGCGCCATCTGAGTCCCGTTCTTCTTCCACAGCTCCAATCACAACGAATTGCCACCCTTCTATCCCTCCAACCCCGGCAACCGCATCGACAAAACATGCCAGCGGTCCTTTTGCATCAACCGATCCACGTCCATATAATTTTTCGTGGGGCGGGATGCCATCCCGCTTTACGACAATCTCCCCAGGCACTGTATCAATATGACCCAACAATACCACCTGTTTCGGCCCCTTCCCCAGCACACCGACAGCATTCCCTGCTGCATCTATGAACACCTCGTCATAGCCTATTGATTTCATTCGCGCTGCCAGCCATTCCACTGCACCGCGTTCGCTGCCTGAAGGGCTATATTGCAAGATGAGTCCCGTCAAGGTATCAAATTCACTCATTCATTACGCTTCGACGGAAACCAATTCAGGTGCAAGCACTTCAGTCAAAACATCGACCAAATGATCGATCTGCCCATACGAAATCACAAGTGGCGGTAACAAACGAATAACTGTCATCCCCGCGTTCAACGCAATGATCTTTTTCTCCTGCAAAGCGCTGAGATAGGTTGCAACCTTATGCTTCAGCTCAATGCCAATCATTAAGCCCATCCCACGTACCTCACGGATATTTGGAGACTCAATTTTTCTCAACTTGTCGATCAAATATGCACCTTTGACCAATGCCTGACGCGACAAATCCTCCTCTTCGATGACTGTCAGAGCCGCGAGAGCAGCTGCGCAGGCAAGCGGGTTGCCACCGAACGTGGAGGCATGGACACCGGGTATCAGGTTCTTTATGTTTTGTCCAATTAATACCGCGCCCATAGGCAGGCCACCCGCAAGGGACTTTGCACAGCAGAGCATGTCAGGAATTACACCAAAATGCTCAATAGCAAACATTTTCCCCGTTCGACCAAACCCTGTTTGGATTTCATCCACAATCAGCATAGCACCGCGCTCGTCACAAACTCGTCGCGCCGCCTGGAGGTATTCCGTACTTGCCGGATATACTCCGCCTTCGCCTTGCACTGCTTCCAAAATCACCGCAGCAGTTTCTTCATTTACGGCTTTGGCTAACGCTTCGATATTGTTGTATGCCACATGGCTGAACCCAGGTACAAGCGGCTCAAATCCTTCGCGATATTTCTTATTGAAAGTCGCTGAGAGGGAGCCGTATGTCCGTCCATGAAATGCACGCATCGCTGCAACGAAATTCTTTCGTCCCGTTGAAATACGTGCAAACTTGAGTGCGGCTTCTACAGACTCCGTCCCTGAATTACAAAGAAAAACTCTATCGAGTCCATTGATTAGTGACGCGAGTTTCTTCATCAACTCGGCGCGCCTATCGTTTGGGAATGACTCAAACAACGTGATAAGCGTGGAGGCCTGCTTATAGATCGCTGCAGCAATTTTTGGGTGCGCATGACCAAGATTGGCAACTCCATGTCCCGACGCGCAATCTAAATATTCCACGTCATCCACATCAAATAACGACGCGCCTTGTCCACGCACGATCACCAACGGTTGTTTGGCATACGTCCCCGCTGAGTGTTTTGTTTCAATGTCTAAAATTTGTTGTGTGTTCACTGGATCACCGTTCCATTTCCTGATAAAGCATTTGTTATGGGATTTTGAATTCGTCCATCTGCAATGATGACACGACTCACGCCACCCTTGAGCGCTTCCCCGGCACCCAACACCTTTTTCTTCATGCGACCTTGTGCCGATTCACTTGCCTCTGCAAGTTGACTCTGGGGGAGGTGCCAAATGAGCGTAGACTCATCCGGGAAGTTTTTCATCAGTCCGGGCACTGCTGTCAGCAGAATGAGGGTCTCCGCCTTGAGCGCGGAGGCAACCATGGCGGCCACGCGGTCCGCATCTACATTCAGTGCTTCGCCTTTTTCGCTGACTGCCACGGGCGCTAGAACAGGTAAATACCCCATATTGATCAACGCCTGCAACAACTCGCTATTTACCGATTCAATCTTCCCTGTGTAATCATCACGAATAATTTTACGCTTGCCGTTTTCAATACTTTGAACCGAATCCTTACGCGCGGCTTGCATAAGTTTGCCGTCCAGTCCGCTTAAACCAAACGCATTGATTCCCAACATCTGTAATTGCTCGGTCAACAACGAATTCACCTTACCATTGACTGCCATCAAAAATATTTCCAATGTCTTTCGATCCGTATATCGGGACGTATACCCCGAAGGCGATGTGATCATCTTTGGCGGCGTACCGAGAGATTCACCCAGTGCGTTTGCTTCCGCCGAACCACCATGGACAAAGACAAGCTGCTTGTCTTCTTTCAATAGTTCGGCTGCGTCGCTACAGATTGCAGAAAAATCTACTCCCTCGGTGCCACCAAGTTTTACGACCGTAATTGATTGCGTCATTAATTCTCCAGTTTCATGTCATTGCGAGGGCTGTGGCCCTCGCAATGACGCGTTAAATCGGGTGCAAGCCTGCAACATCCAACCCCATTGTCTCTTCCCAGCCCATCATTAAGTTCATGCACTGTACTGCCGACCCCGATGCGCCTTTCATGAGGTTGTCAAGCGCACACATAGATACGATATGCCCGTTGCTCTCATCCAATTCAAATCCTACATCCGCATAGTTGGTACCGGCGAGGATCTTAGGTTCAGGAACGCGATATATCCCACGCTGTTCCTTGACCACACGCACAAATGGGCACTCATTCGCCACCGTGCGATAGGCCTTCCACAAATCTTTTGTTGAAACACCCTGTTTCACTCTCGCATGAGCTGTCGCTAACACGCCGCGGACCAAATCTACAGCTGTTATGGTAAGTGATACATCATGGACACCCATTTCTTGAATTACCTCCGCAGTGTGGCGATGTCCAAAAGCCGAAAACGTTCGAATCACATTCGCGCGTTCCGCGTGCAGGGAACCAGAATTTCCTTCCGCACCACCCTCGGAGGAACCCACTTTAATTTCAACAAAAATTGGGAAAGATAAATCCAGTAAATCTGCTTTGACCAGCGGCAGAAGTGCAAGGTTACCCGCCGTAGCATTACATCCCACTCCACTGACATAATTCGCCGTCGCGATCTCCGCGCGGTGAAGTTCAGGCAATCCATACACAAACTTATTCAACCATTCCGGCGCGGCATGCTTTTCACCATACCATTGCTCATAGGATGAAGCATTTCTTAATCGAAAATCTGCAGAGAGGTCAATAATCTTCGGTGCAAGTCGAGAATACTCTTCAATGTGATGCTGAGCCCGTCCATGGGGCTGCGCAAGGAAAAGCACATCTACTACCTCCATTGATGCAGGATCACTAAATTTGAGTTGTGTCCGCTTTCGTAAATTCGGATGCACTTGATACACGAACTCGCCCAAATGCGAGCGCGACGTCACCTGTCTAACTTCCACACACGGATGAGCCAACAACAAGCGCAATAGTTCGCCCCCTCCATAACCAGAACCGCCAATAATAGAAGCTGAAATCATGACACATATTCCTTGCTGGCAATACTCACAACGTAATCTACAATTTCCCCAGCGATGTCAATGCCGCTCAGTGGTTGCATGGTATGAAATTCCATCGTGTGATTTATCTCATTGACAATGAGACCACGTTCTGGATGCTCAACTAAATCTACAGCCAGTACGCCGCGACCCACTGATTGTGCGGCGCGGAAGCTCAGGTCCTCGATTTCGGGCGTGAGGGGACACAGTTCTCCCTCACCGCCGCGTGCAGTATTGGTGATCCAATGTTCTGATTTGCGATACATCGCTGTCAACACGCGATCACCGATCACAACGACGCGGATATCGCGCCCTGGTTTCTCAATATATTCCTGAATGTAAAACACCGAATGCTGCACAGACCCCAAGGTAGACTTATGTTCCAGCACAGCTTCGGCGGCGTCGCGATCATTGATCTTCGCCAGCAATCGCCCCCATGACCCAACAACGGGTTTCAACACTACTGGATACCCAAACGCTTCAATCGCTTCCAACGCAGCTTCGGGTGTGAAGGCTGTAGCAGTATGCGGCTGTGGTATTCCATCACGCGCGAGCGCCGCACTGGTCATCAACTTGTCGCCGCAAATCTCCGCGACAGATGCGGAGTTCACGGTCGGCACGCCGAAAGCATTTAACATCCGCGTTGCGTACAATCCGCTAGTGTAACTCAGGCTCCGTTCTAACACCGCATCAAATTCCTGCCACGGCACGGGGTTGTTCAAATCGAAATGGATTCTACGGTCATCAAGCCGGTCATAATCGATCCCGCGCTTTTCCATGGCGCCGAAGATCCATTTCTCTTCTACGCGCACACGGGAATAAAGAACACCAATCTTAAGTTTTTGTTGCATAGTACCTCCAACGGCAGATGATTTGTCATGGACTATTTCATCGTCCATGGTCCGGTGTCTATAATCTATTCTCCCCAATCTTCCTCTTCCCTTGGCGCGAGTTGCACAGCGGCAGGCTCAAGCGCGATCACCTCCAAATCCACGCCGCAATCAGGGCACACAATGATCTCGCCAACCTCCGTTCCTTCTTCCAACTTGATCTCTGCAGCACATTCGGGACAAGTTACAGTAGACATTTTTATTCTCCTTTGATTCTTTGAATTTGATTTTGGACGGATTGGAGACTCGTGCCTCCCATTGCCCTTCTCTTCTCGATGGATTTCATCGGGTCGAAGACTTGATATACATCCGCTTCAAACGGACCGATCTCCTGATACGCTTCGAGTGGCATTTCCTCTAACGAAACCATTCGCTCCCCCGCGGCACGGACAACTTTTCCCGCCATCGCATGTGCTTTTCTAAATGGAACTCCTTTATTAACCAAATAATCTGCCAAATCGGTTGCCATCATGGTTGAATCGATTGCATTACGCAATCGATCAGATTTGACATTGATGGTTCTTAACGCGCCAGCGGTGACAGGCAGAATCGCCAACAAAGTATCTATCGCTTGAAAAACGGGCGCTTTATCTTCCTGCAAATCTTTGTCGTAGGTGGATGGCAATCCTTTGAGTGTCGAAAGCAGTCCCGTAAGCAGACCAATCAAGGTGCCGGCTTTGCCGCGTGTGAGTTCAAACACATCAGGATTCTTCTTCTGCGGCATGAGACTCGAACCAGTTGAGAATGCATCAGATAATTCAAAGAAGCCAAACTCAGTACTCGTGTACAAGATAATTTGCTCCGCAAGCTTGCTCAGATGGATTCCAATCATCGTCGCACAGAAAAGGAACTCAGCCGCAAAGTCTCTATCAGATACGGCATCAAGGCTGTTTTGTGAAACATTCGCA
>DAINRK010000105.1:0-10831 GCA_036741855.1 Anaerolineales bacterium | reverse complement strand
TCCGAATGCATGATCTTTGTTGTCGCGGTAGTAATTCCTCAACCACTCGATTTCCTGAGGCTCAAGTTTAGTGTAATCCGGTTCAGGGGTGGGGCGCACGTAAATATGGTCATAAAGGATTGCGCGTAATTGACGTTCAGTCATATATGGAGACGGGCTAAGGGAAAAATATAAATCTTCTTCACCGGTAGTTAATAGTGGCATATCGAAAACGCTAAATTTATCAAAGCCGATGAATAGACTTACGGGTGGCAGGTCTTCACCATAATATTTTCGCACAAGAGTTTGTTTGTCTGGCACTGCGCCTTGAGCGAGGAAGTGTTCTACTGAAAGTCGCGAAACGGTTTCCGTCGCTTCATCGGCAAATACGCCGAAGAAGAGACGACAGCCCGAATGCTGTTTTGTTGCCTCTGTAACCTCGTAGATGGATTTCAAAGCATATTCATACACTGTTCCTGTCAGCACTTCGCGAAAGTCGCCATAGAAACGCACTCTCACATTGTATTTCTCAAAGAATTCACGATAGTTTCCATCTGTGGCTGTGCGTACCAACCCGTTTATGCCGACACGCTTAGTGTATTCGTCACCACGGCGCATAAGCTCGCGTCCAAAGACAGGTGCAAGGATCGTGTCAATACCATGATCAAAAAGTTTCGCACAAAGCTCCACATGGTTCCGGATGGAAAGATCCATGTAGGACTCGATGAAATCATCTCCGACCTTATCGCCGTGCTCCAGCATAAACCAGCGCCGGGTTCCATTTACCGGGAAAACACAAACCTTTTGTCCGGTAGCCTTCACGAGCGCGGCGACTTCATTCGTGGGAAGTTGCAGGAAACTCTCAAAGGGAATCATCGGCTTCCCCAAACGCGCGGCAGAAAACGGGGAGTCCGACGCGCATATTCCGCATAGCCAGGCAGAGTTTTTGTGAGCAGGTCTTCTTCAGCCTTGGCGGCATGTACGAAGTCCCAGATCGTATAAAGTAAGGCCGCCAACGTAGTCAGCGCGGGGTTGATCAAAAATAGGCCAGCGGCGATACCAAAAAAAGAAGTAATGACAGGGTGACGCATCAACGCGTACGGTCCACTGTCGATCACTTTATGTTCCGGCTGGATCTCCACACGTTCGGCATAAAAATGTTGAAGATGGACGCGGGACCAGATATGTAAAGCAAATGAAGCAAGAATGATCAGCACACCGAGGGCTTGAATCGTTCGCCCCCAGGATTGGTCGGTGCGAAAACTAATTATGGGGAGAAAAACAGGCTGTAAAACAAGTACAGCAACCAATGAAAAAATAAAGAGGGTGAAATCCCAGGCGCGGCCTGACCCGCTGGCCTGTCGCTGACGATCATAATAACGAATCAAGAGAGAATCGATTGCGTAGAAAATACCTACTGTAAGAAGAGTAAGAACAGATTGGACGATCCCTGTAATCATATCTTCGTTACGCGGCCATCTTGGTCAGCAAGCGAGCCAATTGATTTGTGCCAAACAGAACTGAATTGTTATTTTGCTCGAGTTCAAACCCTAGTCTTTGTTTTACATCATAAGCGCCTGTTCCCCAGCGTAACAATTCCACTTTTCTTGTGAAAGCGGCTTCGAGACTTGCATAAATTAGAAGGAAGTATACATAAGGTATGTTATCTGCCAAACCTAGTCCCGTTGTCAGTTGCACATGCTGATCTTCTAAAATTAATCCGCAGCCAACCAATTTTTTATCGATATGTGCTTCAAGCCAGGTGCCATTAATCATTTCGATATTTTCAAGCATGGCGCGCATCCATGGATTGTGGGATGAGGAATACCGCTCTTCAACTTTTCGAATGAGAGCCAGAGCTGCATCTATATCCGGAACGGCTTTATGTTTGGTTAGGTGAATGCCCAGTTTATCAGCTTCTCGCAAAGTGCGTTTGTAGTGCTGGCGGTCTTTTTTATTGCCGGCAGCCAGAAATTCTTCCAGGCTCCGCCACCGATTCCTCAAAATCGTCCCGGCACTGGGCATTTTCAACGTGACAATATCTGATTGCCATTCTTTCATTTCGCCTTCATTGAGAAAATCGAACAAAACGATCGAGGCTCTTCTCTGTCTTGCTTGTGCGGTAGCTGCCTGGGTCAAGGCTGCAAGAATGTCTTCCCGTCGTACACTGTTTTCGACAATAATTCCTGAGGTATTTGCCAGAGGTGAGCGACATATCAACAGGGGCCAGCGCCTTATCAAGGCCGCGATCATCCTCTTCAAAGGTCTGGGCATTCTGGGTATTGGCTCGTTTCGAATCAACCACATAGAAGCTCGAGCCACCAAATTATCCTCTTCATACACTAGCAGATAGACAGGTGGGCAGTCAAAGAGGACGCGTTCGCCAAATGTATACCAGTTGTAGCTCTGAAATGGTCTCTGTCCGCTAAGCTGGTCCCAGGCCAGAGCATCTATATCTCTAATGCTAAAAAAGGTCTTTACATGCAAACCAGTCATAATCAGAATGAATTGATTGCCATCACATGTCTTTCGCGCCTTGTAGCGTCATGAGCATGTCCACACTCTCAAGGTATTCTCTCCACCCGGCGTACAGTGCAAAATCATCTACATTAAAAGTCTCATCTGGATAAAGGATCTTTACTCTAAGGAAATCATAAAGAGCCCTTTGTTCCCTTGTGGCTTGCGGCATCTCTGCCAGAGACATTTCATAATGTTGATGTTGTTGGTTCTTTACCACACGTGGCAACATCCGATCTAATCTATTTTGGAAATCCTTATTGGATTTTTCGCAGTGTTTATCCAGAAAGTTACACAGGCGAGTGCATTCCTGCAGAGGGTTATTAATTAACTGATCATATGCAATGAAAAGTTTCCGCCTACTCTGCTGCGTAAACGAAATGACTTGAAGCATACAGTATTGCCAATAGGTAAATCCTGCAGAATAGGGTAGATTTTCCTTGTCGATCTCTGCCGCCTGGGCCAACGATAAGGCAATTTCTGCGGGATGTCTGACTGTGATTACATAGATTACATCCCCCCAAAGATGACTCCAAAAGGGCAGAGTTAGGGGAAGTCGGGCGTCTTTCCAAACCCACTCAGCTGCCTTGTTTTTTTGGGCTAGATCATCCATGGTCTGGAGAAGATTTTTTGCCTGCTCTCGATACTTTCGGCTTGATATTTTTTGATCAAAGGATTCTGCAAGAGGCGGAACTCTATCATTGTGATCCAAAAGTTCATTATTTAGTTCTTGCAGGGGTATATACTCCATATAACCGTACCCACGAGGGTCGCTAACGTTTGATTCCCATAGATCATTTTGACTGCCAGCATAGGCTCCCCATAACCGGACCAGCTCGGCTGTAAGTGAAGTCCCACTTCGCATGACACCCAAAACGACAATGCGCTTCGGAGATTGGCTTTCCCTTTTGGAAGGGGCCATGTTGTTCATCTTCTGGATTGGCTGGGAGTTCTAAGCTTTGACGATGTGCGCGATGTTATTCCTGCAATGGTTGCCATCGCATGATTGGTATCTTCTAAATGCAGTCCCATCATACGCTTCACATCATACGCACCACTACCAAAGCGGACAAGTCTTGCGTGATGCTCAAACGCCTCCTGCAAGGCAGCATAGAGTAACTGGAAATAGCCTCCAGGAACATCATCTTCCAGTCCCAACGCCGTAGTAAGTTGGAACCGGTTATCTCGTACGACTGCGCCGCATCCCATTAATTTTCCATCCTTGTGTATTTGAAGCCAGGTGCCATCGATCATGGAAAAGTTCGTAAGCAGGCCACGCATCCATGGGTTGGGTGCGGATCCATTCCAGATGGACACATTTTCAATCAGGGTCAGCGCCTTCTCTATCTCCGGCACGTCTTTGTGCCTGGAAAGAACCAATCCATTCTCTTCGGCTTCACGCAGACTTTTCTTAAAGTACTGGTGCTCATTTTTGTTACGTGCTTTTAGATAAGTTTCGAAACTGTCCCATTCGATAGGCATATACGTTCCTGGTTCAGAGACAGTAAGGGGTTCGTAACCCTGCGGCCATCCTCGATAGCGCAATTGTTCAGTGAGGAGGAAATCAAAGACCAGGAAAGAACAGCGCTGCTTCTTAAATTCCTGTTGAGCGGCTTTGGCAAGAACGGAAAGCGCTTCATCGCGAAGCGGCTCGCCGGGCAGCAGCAGGGCCGAGGTATCAGCAAGGGGAGAACGGCAAACAAGTAATGGTTTGTCTTTCAAAACTGATGCCATAAACTCGCGCGCGATACTTGGCAGCGGCAATGGCTCATTATGGACTCTGAACAGTGCCACGCCTGCGACTGGCCTCTCCCCATCGCTGGCCAGAAGATAGGTTGGCTGACATTCAGCCATCGCGCGTTCCCCAAATTGATACCAACTGTGGCTCTGGAAACCGCGGCCAGTCACGACGCGATTCCAAATTTCGGGATCAATTTCGTTTATGCTATTGAATGTCTGGACTTCTAAATTTGACATTGTTGCTCCCAAATGTTTCCATTTTACATGGTTAGCTGACTTTCAAGAATTTCTCAATTTGCGCCTTGCAAAAGTGTAAACTGAATTTTGAAATTGTATAATGATGCAGGAGAACACTTTATGGAAAATTATACCTTTCGTTTAAAATCTGCGCAGGACTTATTTGACTCGAATGCATCATTTGCGCACGAAAAAGGCATTGAAGCGGGGTGTGTGATGATCGGGATGGGAAGACAATCGGCGGACACCTCGTTTCAGGCTGCAAAATGTATACAGCGGCAGAGATTGTGCTTGCAGCATTCCCTAATATGATATACAAACGTGAATTCGCAAAGGATTCCGGTTATGAAGAGTTGGTTGTTGACGAAAGATACGAGGATCTTTCCTTTTTCAATGCGGTTAAGAATTCTTCCTGAGTTCTCACTGTTTTTTTGAAGCCTAAACGTTTCCCCAGCCGGGTAAGTTGCGGCGGGTCAACATAAGTTGTAGCTAGAATTTCCTCCTGCTCTAAAACATCATTTGCTATTCCATCGAGCAGAACTTTACCCTGGGATAAGGCAATTACGCGTTCGAAGTTTTCTGCGCAAAAATCAATATCATGCGTGATGGTAATCACTGTCTTGCCGCGCTGCCGCAAGGTCTTGATGACGTTAGAAATTCGCGTAATGCTCATGGCGTCCTGTCCGGTAGTTGGCTCATCAAAGACCACAATATCTGTATCCATGGAGATCACGGATGCCAGCGCGACCATCTTGCGCCAGGTAGGTGATAGGTCATAGGGATTCGTTTCGGTCTTGTCCGATAACTCGGTCATCGCCAACGCGTCTGCCACGAGAATTTGAACCTGTTCTTTGTCAAGTTTAAGGTTGCGCGGCCCGAAGGCGACTTCCGTTTCGACATTCTTCGAAAACAACTGCTCATCAGGATTCTGAAATACGTACCCAACTCTTCGGGCCAGTTTCGCAACAGACTGACTTTTCGTATCCCAACCGCCGATTTGCACTGCACCTGACGTTGGCAGCAGCAGCCCGTTCAAATGTTTGACCAAAGTCGTCTTTCCGGCTCCATTTTGTCCGATGATAGCAACCTGCTCGCCGGACTCAAGGTCTAAAGAAATCCCTCGCAGGGCTTCAACGCCTGTAGGATATGTAAAATACAAATCTCGGATTTCAATTTTCATGCTTACTCTCCTCTTCCTTTGGGAGAGAAGGCGGGGGTGTGGGCGAATACTTCGGCTGCTTCATCCAAAGTCACAGGTAATCTCGCATCCTTCCATAAGTTCAACGCCGTTGCTTTGCGTGCCACGGATGTGTAACGGGAAATCCCAAAGCCATTTTCTTCAAGTACTAAAGATGACAAGACGTCTCTTGGAGGCCCTTCTAGCAAGATTTTTCCATCTTTCAATGCAATGACTCGATCAGTAAATTGCGCAATCCATTCCACCTTGTGTTCAACCAGAATGACCGTCATTCCTTGCTCTGCCATCTTCCGAATCGCGCCGAAGACTTCGCGCGTGCCGATAGGATCCATCTGTGAAGTTGGCTCGTCGAGCACGAGAACCTTCGGTTGCATGACCAGGATGGAGGTCAACGCGACTCGTTGTTGCTGGCCACCAGACAACGAATAGGGCGAACGGTCCGCTAAATCACTGATTCCGGTCAATTTCATCACCTCACTTACGCGCGCGAGCATCTCGTCGCGCGGTACGCCAATATTTTCCAATCCAAACGCGATCTCTTCAAAGACTGTATATTTCGCGCCACTGATCTGGTTGAATGGGTTTTGAAAAGCCAGCCCAACATTCAATACCCATTCATGGAGTGATGAGTTATGTGATTCAATGCCGGCCACTTCAACTGTGCCTGTCATCTCCCCTTTGAAAAAATGCGGGACAAATCCCGCGATGGTGTAGCACAATGTCGATTTGCCAGCGCCATTTGGCCCCACGATCGCAACAAACTCGCCATCTTCTATCTGCAAGTTGATATCTTGTAATACCAGTGAACTTGTGAGCGGATATTTGTAAGTGACGTTTTGCAGGTTTACGACGGCCATAATCTCAGTGCCAGTGATATAAGAACAAATGCAGCGAGTAACCAGCGAATTCTTTTGTCTGTACTTGTGTCAGGAATTTCATGCAACGATGTTTTTGTTTTAGGTGAGGTGAACCCGCGCGCTTCAATGGCAATGGCGCGTTCCTCCACCTCCACGAGTGAGCCGAAAACAAGCGGTCCAACGAGCGGAATCAATGAGCCGGCCCGTCTGAGAAAACTGCTTTGCGTGTCCAGACCGCGCGAACGCTGTGCAGAGATAATTGTCTGAGCTTTCGCCTGCATTTGAGGGATGATTTGAAGGGAGGAAATAATCACATAGGCAAATTGACCTGGCAGTCCGCGGCGCGTCAGGTCGGACATTAATTCACTGGGATGAGTAGTTAGCAACAGGATGGTGAATGAAGAAACCATCACAGCGATGCGAGTTGCATTCCTAAAAGCCAGTCGGGCAGATAGTTCTGTTATCTCCAACCCGAATATGTCAAAGATGATTTTTGACTCGCCAGGCAGAAACAAGGCCTGCATAATGAACAATACCAGCACGGTTGGCAATATCACCTTAAAGAAGAAATTCCAATATTCCCGGGCAACCTTTCCAATCAGTGTAAGGGGAACAATAACAAGGAGGAAAATCGTCAGCGGTGTCCAATACCATGGGCTCGAAAATGCAATTAACACAAGCGAGAATGCCAATACCACCTTTGTCATTGGATTCAGGCTGTGGATGGGGCTATCGCGTCTTACGAAAAAAGAGAGGCGTTCGTGCATAGATCAGGAATGGTTTTAATTATAAGATAAAAGGCCAGACATTTCTGCCTGGCCTTTATCGGTGAGTAAATGGAAGATCTATCCGCCAGTGAGTCTCTGCAGCAGGAAGATCGCGAAGAGGATCAGGAGGATTACAACCACCACAGCGATGATCAACTGAGTTTGGCTGACTTTCTCGTCCGTTTCCACATTTTCAGGGCGTGGGAAGCGGGCAATGAAGCGTTTGGAGAGTCCCTGTATGATCGCAAACGCCAACATGGCGGTCGTGATCTTATCCACCGGTTCGACAAGGAAACTCGATGCAAACACTGCCTGCACCATGCCCTTGCCAGATTCCACCAGGAAGGCTGTGATCAAACCGGTGCCCCCAGTTGTGATCCCACCGTACACAAGTAGTGAGATCGGAACGGAGGACATGGCAGCCGCAAGCGCGATAATAAAGCCACTTACAACTACCTTCCACCAGCTCTTGAAGAGTCCATAATTGGCGCAAATGCCAGAGACCAAACCGATGATGGCTGCTACTGGCCACCATGGCAGAAAGTCTGGGTTGATGGTAAGTCCCAGGATTGTATTTGCAAGGGCGCCTGTCAAGGCTCCGGCCCAGGGACCACATATAACGCCAACAAGTACCGTACCAATTGAATCCAGATAGACGGGTAATCTCAGCGTGGCGACAATCTGACCGACCGCCATGTTAATAGCGATTGCTACTGGCATCAATACCCATGTCATCGTATTGAAATCTTTTCCAATATTGAGCCAGGAACTACTCTTCTGGCCCTGCATAGCTGTTTCTCGCATTTCTACCTCCATTTGATTGAATAGTTACTTAGCCGCAAGAACGCGGCGCGGTGTTACGTTGACCGCATACAACTCATCCTGTAAATTGTAACCCTAAAGCCCGCACACGGTTTCGGTCACCGGCCGGTGGAACGCGCCAGTTTTTCCATCCTTTCTATAAACAGCTCGATGAAATCCCTTGGACGTACGCCCAACGCCACCTTCATGTTGGCAGGTTTCTTTTCGTAGTTGTAAAAATCTCCATACGTTTTGCCCATGGCGACGCCGCCTGAAATATCCACATTGACGGGCAATTCCTGGTAGTCGCACAATTCAGGCGTGAATGTTAGCGCAAGTGCAACAGGGTCGTTAATCACGCATCCCTCAATGCCCTGATAATCGTCATGATATTCCATGTAAAACCGTGTAGCATCTTTGATAAATGTGGAAATGGGCGAGTCGATTTTTTGCAGTCGCTCTACATCCTGCGCGGTCAATATACATTGATAGGTTACATCCAATGGCACAAGTGTGGTTGGAATGCCAGCATGATAAACAATATGTGCAGCATGAGGGTCAACATATGTGTTGAATTCAGCCAGAGCTGTAGTGTTGCCTTCATGACGAATTGCGCCACCCATAATAATCAGCTCCTTGATGGAATGCACAATACGCGGCTCCTGACGGATCGCTAAAGCGACGTTCGTCAGCGGACCGATCGCCACCAGTGTGATTTCTCCGGACGATGAAAGAATCTTATCGATGAGAAAATCGCATGCATGCTGGACGACCGGCGTGCGTCGCGGACCTGGAAGTTTCGCATACCCCAGGCCAGTGTCTCCGTGCGTCTCAGGGGCAAGCAAGGATGGTTGCACGAGCGGGTTTTCACATCCCTTTGCTACAGGGATATGACTGGCATTTGCCAATTCCAAAATAGACAATCCATTGATTGTGCCCTGTTCTACTGAGCAGTTGCCATGCACAGTACTTAATCCTTCAAGGGATAATTCTGGAGAAGCGAGGGCCAGCAGAATCGCACAGGCGTCATCAATGCCAGGGTCCGCGTCAATGAGAATACGTTTGGGCATACTAATCAGTAATGGTCCCGCTCAACTTTTCCATATGCTGCACAAAGAATTCTATAAAATCATCACTGCGTACATTCATACCGACTTTCATGTTGGGCGGTTTCTTTGTGATATTGTAGATATCCGCAAGAGTCTTTCCCATTGAAACGCCACCAGAAATATCCACATCCACATAATATTCCTTCAGGGTCAATAGCTCGGGTGCAATGATGGTCGATAGAGTTAGAGGATCATGCAAGGCACTTCCTTCAAAGCCTCTCTCGTTTGATGCCTTCAGATACACACGAACCGCGTCATTGATAAATCTCGATACGGGCGAATTGATCTTAAGCAGTCGATCGAGGTGTTCCTGTTTGAGCATACATTTTTGTGTGATATCGAGTGGAATTAACGTGATCGGAATACTCGAATGAAAGACAATATGCGCGGCATGTGGATCGACATAAATGTTGAATTCCGCAAGCGGAGTCATATTGCCACTTTCTTGAATTGCTCCACCCATAATCACCAATTCCTTGACGGCTTTAGCAAACTTTGGCTCTTTACGGATCGCCATGGCTATATTTGTCAATGGACCAATAGGGAAAATGCTAATCTCATTGGGCTCCGCAAGAATCCTTTCGATCAGAAAATCCACAGCATGCCCTGGGATAGGCTTCGTGCGCGGCTCGGGTAATCTTGAATTCCCGAGGCCGCTTTCGCCATGTACGTCCGCAGAAGCGCGCAACGGCTGGACAAGAGGCAGCACACTTCCCTGTACAACGGGAATATGGCTTGCATGCGCGAGCTCCAGAACGGAAAGCGCATTGCGCGTCGCCTTTTCCAGGGTCACATTACCTTGGGTAGTAGTTAAGGCTTCGAGTTTGATTTCAGGTGAGGCGAGAGCAAACAGGAATGTCAGCGCGTCGTCTATGCCGGGGTCGGTGTCGATGATGATTCGTTTAGGGGACATAAGTTGATTATGTCATTGCGAGGAGGAGCATGGCGACGACGAAGCAATATCCTGTTAGGACGAGATTGCTTCGCTCCCTTTGGTCGCTCGCAATGACATGAACCTTTGCACTTCTTCTTTTCTTGGCAGGGATGGCTGCGCGCCGAATTTTGTTGTGGCAAGCGCGCCGCAGGCACATCCATAACGGACTACTTCTTCGAGAGATTTGTCCTGCAAAAATGCAGCGGCAAATCCACCGATGAACGCATCGCCGGCAGCAGTTGTATCAACAACATTTACTGTATATGTTTCAATATGAGTCACTTGTGAGTTCGTTACAATCAATGCGCCATTACTGCCCATCGTAACAATCACGTTCTTCGCGCCGATTTCCAGCAACGCGCGCGCAGCCCATTCTGTTGAATTCATATCATTGACAGGTAAGCCTGTGAGTAAACTCAATTCGGTTTCATTAGGAATAAGATAATCTGCAAGCGAGATCAATTCATTAGAGAGTTTATGAGCAGGCGCGGGATTCAGAATAACACGAAGTCCACTTTCGTGGGCGCGCCGAGCCGCGGATAAAACTGTGGGCGTGGGAATCTCCAATTGAAGCAGAAGCAGGCTGAAGTCCGAGAAAGAAGCGCTGTTCACATCCGCGTCAGTTACCTTGCCGTTAGCTCCCGCAGATAGAACGATGCTGTTTTGCCCGACTGCATCCACAACGATAATAG
>DAINRK010000104.1:0-10831 GCA_036741855.1 Anaerolineales bacterium | reverse complement strand
CTCATGTTGACAGCGGCGTAATGATCGATTTGTGTGTTGAAGTTAAGTGTCATTGTGCGTGCCAGCAACCCGGGTCCTTGTGCAGGGTCATCCGTATATCCAAAACCATGATTGCCATAGAGATATGCCTGATTAAGTTTTTCATGATCCTGACCGTTAAGGTTATCTGCAATATCGGGAATCTCGACCCAAAGGTCGCGTGGGAATTCAAGGATCGTTACTTTTGGATTCACAAAGTCCACGCGCACAATGCGGATCATATCGGCGAGTCCATAGTTGTAGTTGTCACCGCGCGCATCACTTCCCACAACTAATATATTCATAAGGGGTGGGGCGCCGCACATTCCTATGGCTGCGAGAGTACTTATCGGTGTTGGGGAAGAAGAGCTAACTGCTCCGCGATTGGACATGGCGGGTGTTGAGGTAAATTCAGCCGGGTTTGGAGTCCATGTTGGAGGTAGTTGAAACGGCGTTACCGTTGAGATTTGCAATGCGGGCCCAAGTGGCTCGCTCCACTTTCCCTGCCACAACCAGATGACCAATCCAATTAAAGAACAGGCAAGGACCGAAAGAAACGAAAGGGTTGCTTTTTGGGAATTTGTCATACACACAGTGTCAAAACCTGTAGACGAAGCGCGTATCACTCAAGTACATGAATCACATTCGCGGGCACCGGGGTAAGAAAATATACGGTGACCCAGGAACTCCAGTGTTGATAGTCATTGTCGCCATAGCCCAGATCAATCCACGGTTTTCCCACGCACCCGCCACAAATGTCCTCGACAGATGAAACACCATAACCAGGGATGTAGAGTCGTTGGCCTTGCATACTCAAGTACCAACTATGTCGAACTCCTACCATACCTTTTCTCAATGTTTGTCCACTGGCCGTACCAGAATAACATCTATCTCCTCCTGAACGGCATGGTGAGTAAGACGTGGCATACATTTGCACTGCGCGCCAGTATTCAATTTTCACGCCATCCACCACTGCGGTCTTAATTTCGATCTTTGTTCCATATCCTAGCAGGCGCGTCTTAGGTGGACGCACTAACGTCTCATCTTCTGTGATACGCGAAATTTCATTTCCATCTTCATATCGGATACGGAGGCGCTGCACAGTAAGTCCGTTTTCGCCAGGTTGAAGTATCTGTGTTTGATCGAGTGGTACATTGGCGGATGCCTGAAGCTCACTTTCAAAAGGGATTGGCTTTTGTGCCAGCAAAACTGATTCGCTAACACGGACCACCTTTATCTGCCCATCGGATGGAAGCGCCTGATTCTCTGATGGGATGCTGTAGTCAAGTCCCATCAGAGGAATCCCAGCCTCAGACAACGCCTCGCCAACGGTATTCGCCGATGCATTGATCACAACTGATTTTCCATCTACACTTACAGCGAGTTCATAGGATGGGACATAATTCACGGTCAAAGGACTTACAATGCGGGAATTCACTGGGGGATCAATTCTATCGCTCGCGCGAATGTGTATCCCTGCTTCTATCAGTGCTTCGCCAACAGTAGAGGCAGATGTTTGAATAGCCTGCTGCCCGGCCGGCGTGATAATAAGTACGTTCGCAGCACGCCGGATTTGCACGGTAACGGGGTAATTAGTAATGGGTTGATTTAATGAGACCGGGAGTCCGTTAAGGAGGATGCGGTCATTGGAATTCAATGTTAGTCCCGCCTGATTTAGTAATACGGAAGGAATACGCTCTTCCGTTCGGAGGACGATTGTTTTATCTTTATCAATTATTACAATGTTGGGAGAATTTGATGGCTGGCAGGCGGGGAGAAATAACAAGGCTACAAGTGCCAGCCCGCGAGGAATCTTCATTGTGTAATTATATCGTGATAGCACACTGCCTAATACCAAGGGGATCACACAGACGAGTCGTATGGCCAGCGGTCTGTTCCCTGAAGCAAGGCGCGCACGTGGTTGATTTCTCCTGCGTGATAGAAATCGTGAGCAATCATGATGCGAATGATCACGCGGGTGGGCAGACGGTCACCCCAGTTGGTGAGGCGTTCGCGGTCCAGTTCTGAATCGTCGTTTAGAGAGCGAACAGAGTTGAGCCAGCGACCATGTCCTTCTGTAAGCCAGTCAAGCAATTCGTTATGAGGGCGTGAACGCACGCCATTAGCAGGGATGAGAGGCGGTTCATCCCCGCGCATGGTTGCTGAACCAAAGGCATAATTTTCATACATCCATTTGGACCAACCCACATGCTCAAGGATGTCTGCAATCGAGCGGTTTGACCCGGCTGGGAGCGCTGTCCAGTCCTCTTCACGAAGGTCGCGGAGATTGGACAGAAGCGAATTGTCTGGATCGCCCTGGAAAGCATCTTCAATCAACCATACAAGAGTTTCAATAACAGTTCGCGAATCCATTTTTGGCCTTCCTTACAGAAATTATTTACTCTCGCGTGCCATCCATCTTATTCAATATTTCCGGATCCTGAGTCGATTACCATTCTAAACAGCGATGAGCCGGTATCATTTCGATATATAACTATCTGCCAGGTCTTGTCACCGGCCAGCCTCACGTGGATCATACATTCGTTATCGACAAGTTGTCGAGTTTCTTTACCGCCATTTACTTCGGCAATTGCCAGCGCATCTTCTGCGGTGATCTGGATTTGACTCAACCGGATATTTTCCCATCCGATGAGTGGGTGAGGGAAGTTTGACCCTCCTGCCCAAAGCACTTCCCCATATTCTGGAGATATGAAAAAGTTTTGTGTTGTATATCTTATTTTTCCATTATCGTGAAAAGCTGTTTTAAAGTAATAAAAGTCAGCTTCTGTGAATCCCGTAGGCTCGTCCTTGCAATCAAGAGAAAAATGCATTGAATATAATCTCCAGCCGCTCAGCGGCTCCTTCCAGACAAACTGATTCAATGTTCTTGCAACCATAACGAAATCCGACTGTCTCCATGAAACAGATTTATCAGGTAGAGTCTGCTGATCTACACTCCCTGGTGTAAATACTTCTGTTTTTCCCTGATCGATCGAGTCCAATATTGTTGCGGCGTTAATCCGGTAAAAATTCTGGTCTCGAAAGTCACTGATCCCAACTGGTAACTGTCTATCCTCCTGTCCAGGATCGAATACATAAACATAACCAATGACTAGGAAGGTAAGGAAAAGGGCGGTTACAATCATTGTCCTTCTATAGTTTTGAGTATTCATCGTGCTCCTTTGTGATGCTCTATGTAGAGATCCATAGCTGCTATATCTTTATGGTCCATTGTTATTCGATTCTATGTGCCATCCATACGTTGGGTTCGATATAAATTCCCCTGGCTTCTTCCACATTTATTTCAATCGGATTCAAAGCGCCTGGGACGATGTACTGCCCGCTTTGTGGGAATTTTAGCTCTGTCCATGTCTCCCATTCAAGACGCGTTCCGCGAATAACCTTCGACTCATGACAGGCTTTGATGATCTCTCCTCCCAGCCGCGCATGGACTCTAAGCCACGCGTCGAAAGGCAAACCGTCTTCGGTTTTCCACGTCATATAATCGTCGATACTAATTAGAGGATATTTGCTCTTTTCGTTTGGTCGGACGGGCACGATCAAATGCTTGAAGCGTTTGGCTTTCCCTATTTCATGTACAGCTTGGAGGGGTTTTGTACTCAATCCCTGGCTTTGATACTCTTTATGTATAACAACCTGAATGGCGCACTGTATATTGGGGGCTAAGCCTTGTTTATGCTGATTTACTGCTTCGACGAAGGCCCAATCCCATCCTCCTTCGGGTAAATTCTGAAGCGGATCTTCCCACCTCAGCGGGAAGCTGTTTCCCATAGCCGCGACTTGTTTGTTTTCAGTGTCGTATAGGGCGACTTGGTACTCTGCAAAACGATCCAGCAATTCATGCCAGTTTTCAGCGGCGACGGCGTCATGCAGCATAAATTCGGGCCAAGCGGCCTTTGTGAGCCCGCGCACCAGGTCGCGGTAATCTTCACGGGTTGTGGGAGTAATAACTTGAAAACGTCCTTTATTCATCTCACTCTTGTCGTGAAGATAGTTGACTCACGGCACAGCCCAGCGTGATTGTCATGACGCACATTGTAAATCGTGAAAGCAATTTCTGATTTGTCTGTCACCTATTTATAATGATTTGGTCATTGAGTTGTTGAAAGTCATTTCAACGTATGAAATGCTGCATCCAAATATTAAGTTCGACATAAACTGCCTCATCCTTTTGAATGTTCATCTCAATTGGGTTGAGCGCACCCGGGATGATGTATTTTCCACTTTGAGGAAATTTCATGCTGGTCCATTCCTCTCATTCTGCGGGTGTGCCTCGGATAGTCATCGCTTAATGACATGGCCTGAACCGTTCCAGTACTCAAGCCTCGACCCTGATAGTCGGGATGGATAGCAATCTGAATCGCAGATTGGATATTCGGCTCGATGCCCTTCTTATGGAATTCTATTGCTTCCAAAAAGACCCAGTCCCAGCCGCCTTCGGGCAATTCTTCAAGAGGTTTATCCCAATAAAAAGGCAGGCTGTTTCCCATAGCTGCCATGCGATCAGTTTCGATATCCAATATGGCAAATTGATACTTTTCAACGCGGTCGAAGAGTTCGTGCCAATTCGCATTCAGGATGAGATCGTGGAGCATGAATTCCTGCCAGGATGCGGCCGTGATATCACTTGCACGGTCGCGATAATCTTCGAGGTCTTTGGGAGAGATGATTTTAAAACGAGACTGTTCATGAAGTAGCTTCTGCTCTTTCCATCTTTAAACAAGTGACTGGATATCCATTATTTTCACCCTGAAACCGATTCACTTCTCGAAAACCTTCGCTTTCATAAAGTTTGATCGCTGTAAGGTTGCCATCCAAAACAATTGTCCATGCGTCCTCGCCGATCTGACAGATGCCGATTCGCAGTAATTCACGACCAATGCCTTTACCGTAATGCTCCGGGTCAACATACAACCACGCCAGATATTTCTCACCCACGCCGACAAATCCTACCACTTGCTCATCCTCACAAGCGACAAATTTCCAGCAAGCCTTCAATTCTTCCACTTCCTTGTCTTGCTCAATCGGGACAAACCCACGAGGATCGCACGAGCCGCGCAATTCGTCTGGTCGGGCGCGGTCATGGATTTGACAAATGGATTTCCAGTCTTCATCCTGATATTCACGATATGTAATCATTAAAGATAACCTCATTCTACCTGTTTGTTATTTTATCAAGCCAGAACTCGTTGAAGCGCGGCCCATCTATTTTCGTGACAACCTGGATTAGTTTCCCCGCTGGATCGATCTTTTCATGAAGCCAGCCATCTTTTTCCTCGATCAAAAGTGGCAATTCTTGAATTTCTACACCTTCATTCCAGCCAAGCGCGATCGCACAGGCCAATGGATCGTGCAAGAAATTTATGATGTCATTTGGCAATCCTTCGCAGGTTTCTCCAAGTGTTGCTTCATTCTGCTCATCTATGGCATAGGCTTCAGCCTGTTGGGCGATTAATTCTCCCAATGCGCCGGAATTTCTTAAATCATTCAAATATTTCCTCCTTAGGGCGGTTTCGACAGTTATGGAAAGCGGAATCAATGTCGGATTGGAATGTTCAAGTACATGTTCAGCTGACCTCACGTCAACCTGAACATTCCAATCCATTTCATTGCCCCATTTGGGATAGCCAGCTCGTATTGGGTAAATATGCCCTCCCATGAGAAAGAGCTTTGCGTCCATCAATATTTCAGGATATTGTTGATCCAGCAGACATAAATTGGAAAATGGTCCTATGGCAATGATCATTGCATCTTGCTCAATACTTTTCTTGAGTAGTTCAAGCGCATTCTCCATTGGATTTCGTAATGGAGGAACAGGCTTTGACCAATATCTTTCCTCATTAGGATAACCCAACTCGGGATAGCGATAATATCCTTGAGACACGTCTGCTCCTGCGGCAACTGGAATATCATTTCGCCCTTCAAGTTCCAGAACATGCCGAACGTATCCCGCCCTTCTGCCATTCGCCTCCGCGACCGTTGTGATGCCGGTGAGCTCAACATCTTCCCAACGAAGTAGCATCGCGAGTGCACAAAGATCGTCTATGTCACCGCCAAGGTCAGTATCAAGATGAACCTTATATGTCATTGCTTATTTGTCACGTTTTTCAAAATCTGATCTCGAGTGAAACGGATAAAGTCCAGTGTTTCGTCTAAAAGGATATCGGTCCCTTTATGCTGTGAAGCAGCAACAGCCTTGTCAACCAATAGCTTCCAGGGATCATCCAATTTTGTAAGTGCCCATTCAATGGCTTTGGGTTTTGAGACAATGGTCCCGTATTCGAGCGCGTGCAGGACACGACACATAGTAATTACAGCGAAAGCACGGTATTCACTTTCACTCTTGTGGTCGCGAAGCCATGAAGGATCTTCGAGCATGGGGAACCACCATTCATTCAAGATGCCTATGATGGCTGTGCGAATAAGGTCGGGGCTGACAACTTCGATCAATGTTTTGGGATCAGGACCAGCTAATACGGTCCCGTGCTCACGGATAATATGGCGTTGAATGATCCAGTCGCTTCCGAGTCCTGCAACGTAGAATTTACCTTCATTAACCGCCGGGCAAGGCGAGCCATTTGGATCGTGACGATGGATGAGATCCTTTGGAACAAATGCACCTTCCAGCTTGCCTGCCCATTTGAGGCCGGTCGCCCATATCTGTTTGTGCATCGCTTCGAGTTTAGCGATGGTCTGCTCAGAAAGGGAATTGGTTGTGACAATGAGAAAGTCAATGTCACTGCTAGCAGGGTTGAAATCTCCGCTGGAGAGTGAACCGTAGAGATACATTCCAACGAATTGATCTTTTAGAATTTCCTTGGCGTTCGAGTGAAGCAAGTTCAAAACTTCGTTGACATCAGGGAATATAGAGGGCTGTGTACTGACTTCAAGTGTGTATCGCAGCATCTCCAGGGTTTCGTCTATATCCTCAGACGAGGCCACCAAATCTGGATTTTGCCGTCCGATCACGGCGCGTGCAATCAACGGTTTCCAGCGCGCGTCAAGAACCTCCATTGCCCATTTTGCTGCGGCAGGTTTGGATAGGACCGCTTTATTTTGAAGCGTGTATAGCATTCGGCAAAACGACAGGACACAAAAGGACTGATATCCGCGGCTTTTGAGTGTAGTGGGATGGTTGAGTAAATAATCCGCCCATAAAGGCAATTCATCTACCACCGCTTGGTGCAATTCATAGGGTGCAATAGGGCCTATCAAAGATTTTAGGTCAGGCCCTGTAATCACTATGCCATGCTCACGTAAAAGATGTCGTTGAATGATCCAGTCACTTTCATGGGCCTTGATCTTAAGTCTCTCACCGATGTCTCTGTCAAGGTGCGGGTGGTGGATATTCTGTCGGTCGAATCGGCGCAGCGCGTTTCGCGGGATGTAAGATACTTCCTGTTGAGCCGCCCAGGGCGAATCAATCTTTGCGATTTCCGTATGCATTTCTTGCAATGCTAAAAACGTGTCATTTGACAGTTCTCCATCTGTAACGATGAGAACATCAATATCACTATACTGATCGAAGTCGCCGTTGGCAAGGGAGCCAAACAGATACATGCCGACGAATTGACTTCCTAAAATGTTTTTTATGTCTGTGAGCAAGAGATTCAGAATCTCGTTGACATCGGAATGGGGAGTAGGGGATATTGGGTTCATTTTTTGTTTTCATATGTCATTGCGAGGGCAGAGCCCGAAGCAATGACATGATTACCACTTCTCAATCTTCCCGTCTCTCACGTTCCACACTTCAGAAGCAAAACGTTCGATGAAGTAGCGGTCATGGACGACCGCAAGAATCGTTCCCTTGAAACTGGCAAGTGCTTCCTCGAAGCGCGCGCGGGATGGAATATCGAGATGGTTGATTGGTTCATCCAGTAAAAGAAATGTGCAACCTTGTGCGACAAGTAATCCCAGTTGCAGACGGGCACGTTCGCCAAATGAAAGATCGGATGCAGGCCGCAGTGCGCTGTCACCTTTGAAGAGGAAGTAATGCAGGAAGTTGCGTGCTTCTGTCTCGTTGAAGGATGCGACATTTTGGACGGATTGCAACGCGTTCAGATTTGGATTGAGCAATTCCTGTTCCTGAGTCATATACCCGAGTTTGACAGTCACGCCAAGCCTCAAACTGCCAGCCAGTGGATTCAGTTTGCCAGCAATTGTGCGGATCAATGTTGTCTTGCCGCTTCCATTGGGACCAGTGAGCGCGATGTGTTGTCCCACACGGATATGGAAATTGAGATTTTCAAGGAGAGGGTTATTTGTCGTGTAGCCAATAGATAGACTCTCGGCAACTAACACATCTTTGGATTGATGCGTGGTAGCGCCGAAATCTAATTTCATTTGCCAGTTTTGGATGGGCTTCTCCTTACGATCTTCATCCAGAGATTTCTCTATCCGTTTTTCGATTCGTAGCGCGCGGCGCGCAGTATGTGTAGTGCGGTCTCCGAAGAAGCCTTTGGCGAATTTATCATTCGTATCGCCTTTGCCGCCTTTTCTAAATTGTGAGATGCGCCTGAGATGCCTGGCGGCATTATGGAGTTTGCGAAGTTCGAGAATCTGCTCTTGATACTCGTCGTATTGCTTCTCGTACTCCTTCTCTTTCGCGTCGAGATAATCTGTGTAGTCACCAGGGTAAGCTTTGATAGACTGGATTTTTGGATCAAGCTCGAGAATGGACGTGACCGTGTTATCCAAAAAGGCACGGTCGTGAGAGACGATGAGAGCCGCGCCTTGAAATCGATTGAGCCAGTCCTCAAGCCATTCAAGCATTTCGATGTCGAGATGATTTGTCGGTTCGTCGAGCAAAAGGAGGTGCGGCTCTTCAAGTAAAACGCGTGCCAGCATCAAACGCGTTTTTTGTCCGCCACTTAGGTGTGAGATGTGAGTGTCAATAGGGATATCTGCGAGACCGAGAGGGGCGAGGAGGGTTGGTAATTGGTTATTAGTAAGTGTCAGTTGATGGAGAGTGGAGTCGTATTTGGTTTGAAGGTGAGAATCATTGGGGTTTGAGGAGAGGTCTGAGGCGAGAGAGACGAGCTCAGATTCGAGTTCGGCTTGTGAAACGGGATTCAGGCTGAGGGCAGTCTGAAGCGTTTCATCGTGCTCAAACTCAATGCCCTGCGCGAGGTATCCGATTCTGAGATTTGGGCGCGTTGATACGATAGTCCCTGAATCTGGCTGTACGAGTCCAGCAAGGATGCGCATCAGGGTGGTCTTGCCACAGCCATTGGGACCGATCAGACCGGTGCGCTCGCCATTGCTGATGCTAAACGAGATGTCTTGAAGGATTGGCTGGATGCCGTAAGTTTTATGAATATGGTGTGCAGTAAGCATAGTTAACCTGTAGGTATTAAAACAAAAACCGAGGGCGGGCCCTCGGCTATTAACGCCAGCAGATGCTGACGAGAAAAGTCACAGTGGGTTAGTGCCCTGAAAAATTTGATAGACTACAGGTTATCAGTCATTTCCTTTGCTCCTACTAATTACGGACGGACGCATTATATCATCACTTTTGCTTAGAATTTATTTAAAAAGAGATTTTGAATACTTTTCCATCCGATTTATAGGCAAGCACAAAGACCCTGTCGATGCAGGGCCTTTATGTTGTGCCTTCTTATAAAAATCTAGACTGCGTCTTTAAGGGCTTTGACTGGACGTGCTTTGATCACCTTGCGTTCAGGCTTGGCTTTGAACATGGTCTTCTCTTTGGTGAAGGGATTGATACCTTCACGCTCGGGCGTGGCGGGTTTCGTGACGGTCGATATCTTTAACAAGCCTGGGACCATCACTTCGTTCTGTGCCTTGAGCTCCTGATAGACAACACTGTTTAATGCGTCCAGGACGGCATTGACCTGTTTCTTCTCTAATCCACTCTGGGTTGCCACAGCCTCTACAAGTTCAGTCTTGCTCATTCTTTTTCCTGCCATTGGGTCCTCCTTCGGGATTGGTATTTGCTTTCAGAATCAAGCAGATTGAAAGCCTGCCTCCCAGTATACTTTATTCTCAGGCTGAAAGGCAGATTTCAAAAATAGCCAATCTGGCTATAAATTGCGGTGGGCTTCGATCAGATATTTTCTGTCTACAAAAGCTAACGCTTCACCATTTTCCAGTTGATTTTGGAGTTCGAGCAAATACTCTAGATGCGACTCCACTGAAAAACTCGGTACGAGCCATGGAACCGCCTTTAAGTAATAAACAATTGCACCGACATCTGTAAAAGTCAATTTACCTGACCAGTCTTGAAGGTCGATGATTTCCAATCCGGCTGCTTTCAGACGCGGCACATACTTTTCAGGAGTTGCATCGGGCCATTGAGGCCTGGCATTGAAGGCCGCTAGTAAATCAACTGCCGATAATCCATGAACCTGCCGAGTAAGGAAGGTTCCACCTATAGTCAGCATACGAGCAACTTCATTCGGATTGAAGGCTGCATGACGATTCAGTACAACATCAAATTCAGCATCATCAAAAGGCATTGGATCAAAATCAGAAAGTACAACATCCACTACTTTGGCACCCAAGGGCGATAATCTTTCTGTGGCAAGTCTGAAATTTGGTGGGTAGTGTTCAGTAGCAACGACTTTGGGTGGCCAATACTCGTGCAGTTTTAGGAATCGTTCGCCGCCTCCCGTATCCAAATCTACTACAGAGGAAGATTGTCTCATCAATTCTGCCGCGCGTAATGAATAGGACCAGGGAGGCTGCTCTTCGAGCATTCGCCCATGCAGGTAGGAAAAATCCCATCCAATGAAGGGTTGTCCTTCCTCGTATTTCCAACTTTCTAAAAGCT